>JAGWBV010000054.1:28110-43265 GCA_021295715.1 Candidatus Poribacteria bacterium
AGTGCGGCACACACTTATCTCAATGTGCAAGCCGATGCTCACAGCAAGGTCGGTAAGAAAGTAGCGAAGCGTCGAGAGTCGCGTAGAAGTAGGCGTTCCCGAAAGTGTCCGAATCGCAAGAATAGAACCAACCGTCTTGCGAACAAAGCCCGCATCCCGGCAGGCACACGTGCGAGGTGGGATTGGCAGTTAAGGGTTCTTGAGTGGCTTTCTAAACTCTATCCACTCACACACGTCTGCGTTGAAGATATTAAGGCACGGACGATACAACGTGCGAAGAAGTGGAATCAATCCTTGAGTCCTTTGGAAGTCGGTAAACAGTGGTTCTATAGCGAAATCGAAAAGCGTTGGGAACTCCTCACACTTCAAGGGTGGGAAACCAAAGAGATACGAGACCAACTTGGACTCAAAAAGTCTTCAAAGAAACTCTCAGAAACCTTTGATGCGCATTGCGTAGATTCTTGGTGTCTGGCACATCATACCGTAGGCGGTTTGGAGATACCCGATAACACGACGCTTCTGTGTATCTCACCGATACCGATAAAACGCAGAGAGTTGCATAGGCAACAGGCAGCGATATTAGGGAAAGGATTGGTCAAAAACACACTCATTCGGCATGTCAAATACGGATTCGCCCGACTCGCTGGTGTTAACGCAAAGGGTTTGTTTTCAATATACAGCATGGAAAACAAACGACTCACAACAAGCGCGAAACGCTCTGACTTCAGAGTGCTCACACGTCTTAACTTTTACTACAGGATCGGTGTTTCCTCCCCTGAATGAATTCAGGGGTTTCCACACCGAAGATAAGAGATGAATAACAACGATATTCAATTGTCCAAATGGCAAAAATTTCGGAAGACGATTATATGGGAATATACCCAGGTCATTGTCGTAGCCCTCATTCTCGTTTTCGGATTCATACGCCCGTTTGTTGTCGAGGCATTCAAAATCCCTTCCGGTTCAATGGAAGACACACTTCTTATCGGGGACCGGATTTTGGTATGCAAATTTATTTACGGCATTAAAATCCCCGGGACGGACATCAAAGTTTTTGATTTCCACAAGCCTACCCGTGGAGATGTTTTCGTTTTCATCCCACCGCACGATCGGGAACGAAATTTCATCAAACGCATCGTAGCCGTTGAAGGCGATACGATTGAAACACGTGGCGACACGCTTTATGTAAATGGCGAAGCAATCGAGGATGGACACTACACGAAATACATGACCTTCAGCCACTTTAGAAGAGGTAATTTTCCGCCGTTCCGTCAACCAGAGTATCTCCCAGAGAGCGATGCTTTTTCTGATTTTGCCCTAACGACAAGCCAATTCAAGCGTAAGTTCCCTGATGGTAAACCGTTCAGTATACCGAAAGGGATGGTGTTTGGAATGGGTGATAACCGGGATCAGAGCAGTGATAGCCGTTCTTGGGGACCTGTGGACGTAAAAGACATCAAGGGACAAGCATTTATGGTGTACTGGTCCTTCAATGCTCGTCCAGCGAAATTGTGGGAAGTGTGGAAAATAGTAGGTAACGTCCGTTTCAATCGAATCGGCAAACTCATCCATGCCTATCCTTAAAACAGATGCATCAAGACAGACGACACCTCATCATTGGAACAGCGGGACACGTTGATCACGGAAAAACCGCGCTCGTAGGGGCACTTACTGGTATGGAGACAGATCGGCTTAAGGAAGAGCGAGAACGCGGTTTGTCTATTGAGTTAGGGTTCGCTTACTTCGATCTCCCAGATAACTCACGAGCAGGTATTGTTGATGTTCCGGGTCATGAAAAATTCATCCGAAGCATGCTCTCCGGTGCTTACGGTATGGATATAGTCCTGTTTGTCGTTGATGCAAAAGAAGGCGTTCAGGAACAGACTCTCGAACACCTGGCAATCTTGGATCTACTCGGAATCTCAAACGGCATTCTTGTCATGACAAAATCGGACCTGGCAACGGCTGATGAGTTGGCGGAAGCAACTGAAATGACGCAGGAGATGCTCATCGGGACAAGTCTTGAAGGCATTCCAACTGTTAGTGTTTCCGCACTCACCGGTGCAGGCATTGAAACACTAAAAGAGACGATCATCAAACAGGTAACCCTCGCGACGGAAAACGAAGAGAAAGATGGCATTCCGAGGTTATACGTTGACAGGGTTTTCACTGTGCAAGGTTTTGGTGTTGTTGTAACAGGCACGCTCATTGGTGGATCGATTCATCGAGACCAGCGGATGGTAATCCTTCCGCAGGGACATACGGTGCGGGTCCGAGGGATACAGGTCCATAATGAAACGGCAGCCGTAGCACAAGCTGGGCAGCGAACAGCATTGAACCTTTCGGGTATCTCCGCACAAGACCTCCAACGCGGCGATGTGCTCTGTCCAATTGATTTTTCACAAGTGACTGACAATATTGACGTGTCAATGCAAGTTCTGTCCTCATTCCCAAGGATACTTGAACATTGGACGCGTCTTCGCGCGTATCTTGGCACCCGCGAAATATTTTGCAGACTCATTCTGCTCGTTGACGACGCCATCCTACCGGGGGATACGGTACAGGTTCAACTCCGCTTAGAAGACCCTATCCTAACGTTCAGAGGCGACAGAATTATTTTACGCGATTTTTCAGCACAATATACAGTCGGTGGTGGTGAAGTTCTTAACCCATTTGCTCCAAAGCATAAGCGGTTCACACTCGAAACCGTCACCACTTTAGCGCAATGGGAAGAAGCCGATGATGCAGAGATCGTGAACACCGTATTAGAAAACAGCGAGACCCTTTGCGTGCCAGAGCCTGCCCTTCACTACTATCTACCACAGTCACAGATGAACGTGAATGCGATCTTGACCGACTTGGAAGCAGACAAAAAAATTGTGCGTTGGGATAAATCGGGTAGGTCGCCGCTTGTTTCGGATGCGGCGCGGACAGCAAACACCAAAGCGAAAATAATAGAAGCGTTAGCAGCGTTCCACTCGGCAGAACCACTCCTTGCCGGTCAAAATGCTTCGCAACTGCGCAGAGAACTTAAATTGGACGAAATCGGTTTTGAGAAACTCGAAAATCGGCTCATCGCCGATGGTCAACTCGCCAAAGAGGGCAATCTCCTCCGGTTGGCAATTCACGAAATCCAATTTTCCCAAGAGGAAGAAACCGCAAAAGAAAGGCTTGAGCAATTATTCTTGGAAGCAGGCATGAACACACCTACTTTCAACGAACTCAGCACGCACCTGCCAGACTATACATCACAGTTGCTGGAATCCACGTTTTTCGCGCTTCTGAATTTAGGGCAGTTTGTCAAAATAGCCGACACCTTCTTTATTCACAAAACCGTTCTTGAGGAGATACAGGAATTATTAACCACTTACCTTCGTAAAAATGATACAATAACCGTTGCGGAATTCCGAGAAACCGCACACACTTCTCGAAAGTATGCAGTCCCTTTCTTAGAATACTGCGACAGTCAGAATCTCACGATTCGAGACGGTAATATCCGAAGGTTACACCCGCGGCAGAGAGAAACATAAACATATCGGTTTAATATCTGCACAGCACTACCAATTATGGGGGAGGATAGGGTCCGGTGGCCCTACCGGTCTTCAAAACCGGCTTGTCCATGCAAGTGGATAGGTGGGTTCGCAACTGGAATAGAAGATGCTAAGGACGCTTCCATTAGTTGAGCAAAAAACATCCCAAAGACGGCACCCATCCTGGATTAAAGCACGGATGCCGAGTGGTGGTAACTACGCCGAACTCAAGCAATTAATGCGGGATCTGCAACTTCACACGGTCTGCGAAGAGGCACGATGTCCGAATATCGGTGAGTGCTGGAACAGTCGGACCGCCACCTTTATGATACTCGGTGATGTTTGTACGCGTCGCTGCATGTTCTGCGCTGTGAAAAAAGGTGCGCCTGGAGGGATCGTTGATGCCGATGAACCGCTCAGGCTCGGTGAAGCCGTCGGTCACTTAAAACTCGAACACGTCGTTATCACCTCAGTCAACCGAGACGATCTCACTGACGGTGGCGCGAGTATTTTCGCCAAATGCATCGCCGAAGCCCGGAAACACCGTCCCGGATGCACCGTGGAAGTCCTCATCCCGGATCTCGAAGGAAATTGGGATGCACTTGCCGTCATCGTGGAAGCACAACCTGAAGTGCTCAATCATAATACAGAAACAGTTCCACGTCTCTATCGCCGCGTCCGCCCGTATGCGAATTACCAACAAACACTGAACCTTCTCCGGACCAGCAAGCATCTGGATGCACAGATGCTCACAAAATCAGGACTTATGGTCGGCTTAGGTGAAACCGTGACAGAACTCTTAGAGACAATGGAAGACCTCCGCAATACCGACTGTGATATTCTCACTGTCGGTCAATACCTTTCCCCTTCCTCACGCCATTTGCCAATCCAACGCTATTATACCCCCGAAGAATTTGAAGAAATCAAAGAAGCAGGCATCGAAATGGGATTTCGACATGTAGAGTCGGGTCCATTAGTGCGAAGCTCCTACCATGCCGGTGAACAAGCAAGGTTAGAACAAAACTAACTGCAGTCATAGCATTTATAGTAAAGTTTAGAATTAATTGGACCTTCCACACCGGTGCGGTTGGGAAACCGCACCTACCAGGGGAGGGGCGAATGTCCATTTATTTTTGGGATTCACTATAATGCCCATCCTACCTCCAATTGCGCGATTCACACATCGCCAGAATTTTCCATGCTTTACATAAAATCTGATTTTTGATAAACTAATATCTAAAGTATCTATTTTTGCAAAAATGCGAAATGTCTCGCGTTTCCTTCACGACACGGTTTCTAAAGCAGTAAGAAATTGGGATTGTTTCACTATCAGAACAAGGAGCGGGAATATGAAAAGGCACATTTTTTCTGGAGCGGCAAGCTACTGTTTACAGATAAAGCACGTAAGTTTATTTATTTTTTTAGTAAGTTTAGCACTTGTTACGATGCCAAGTACAATCACAGCTGGCACTACACCGGATATCCAACCCGTCACGAACGAGATGTTACTCTCATCACAAGACGATCCTGAGAGCTGGCTGATGTATGGACGTGATTACAGAAGTTGGAGATATAGTCAACTCACACAAGTTAACACTGAAAACGTCAAAAAACTCGTACCGAAGTGGGCGTTTCAAATTGGAACACCGTTCGATAAGTTTGAATGTACCCCACTTGTCGTCAATGGTGTGATGATCATTACGACCCCCTACAGCACTATCTACGCTGTGGACGCAAGAACGGGTAAGGAAATATGGCGGTATGATTATGAACTCCCCGACGATTTAGCGATCTGTTGCGGTATGGTGAACCGTGGTGCTGCTATCTTGGGTGATAAGATTTTTTGGGTAACGCTTGATGCTCATCTTCTTGCCCTCGATGCAAAAACCGGCAGGGTCCTATGGGACAGAGTTGTCGGTGATCTGACGAATGCTGAATCCCTCACTGTCGCGCCTTTAGTCGTCAAAGACAAAGTGATTGTCGGCATATCAGGTGCTGAATACGGCATCCGAGGCTACATCGATGCGTATTACGCTGAGACAGGTGAACAGGCATGGAGATTTTACACCGTTCCTTCCAAAGACGAACCCGGCGGCGACACGTGGGAAGGCGATTCATGGATGACAGGTGGCGGATCCGCCTGGGTCACAGGCTCGTATGATCCTGAATTGAATCTCGTCTACTGGGGAACGGGCAATCCCGCGCCAGACTGGAACGGTGCTGTCCGGAGAGGCGACAACCTCTACACCGACTGTATCGTTGCGTTGGATGCGGATACCGGGAAACTCAATTGGTACTTCCAAGCGACACCGCACGACCTGTGGGATTGGGACGGCGTGAGTGAACCGGTTCTCATCGATATGGAGATAAATGGCGCACCGGTTAAAGCGTTAATGCAAGCGAATCGGAACGGTTATTTTTATGTGCTTGATCGGACTAACGGGAAATTTCTATATGCAAGCACATACTGCGAACAGAACTGGACCGGGGGACTCGATGAAAATGGTCGTCCTACTGTCCTACCCGGGGTGTCTACCTCAGAAGAAGGCACGATCCGCGTCTGTCCGGGTGTTGAAGGCGGAAAAAACTGGCCCCCTTCAGCCTACAATCCACTCACAAATTACCTCTATGTCCCTTCGTTGGAACTCTGTGGTTCCTATCACCAAGGGCGCGTTTTCTACATAAAAGGATTGCCCTACGTGGGAAGCGGTATGACAGCGGAGAAAGACGAAGACGGTGATATGATGATGTGGGGACATATCAGCGCGATCGATGTTTCTACGGGTGAGATTAAATGGCGACACAAAACGAACTTCCCCCAATGGGGCGGGTGCCTCACGACAGCGGGAGGTCTCGTTTTTGCTGGCGATTTAGAAGGAAGATTTATGGCACTGTCAGCAGAAACCGGTGAAGTGCTTTGGGATTTCCAGACCGGCTCCGGGGTTCTCGCGCCCGCAATTACCTATCAACTCGACGGTGTCCAATACGTTGCGATAGCGTCAGGCGCTGTGAAGTATGCTGAAGTTAATGCTCGTCAAGGCGGAACTCTTTTTGTGTTCGCGCTCTTTGATGAGTAGCCATCAGCCATCGGCTATCGGCTTTCAGCCAGAGAACGTAGTGGCATTGTAATTGTCAGCAATCACGACACGAACTACTGACAGGTAAAAAAGGAGGTTGCCACGTGAAATACTTTACCACTTTGTGGATAGCCCTTTCCATATTCTCCATTTTAATGCTACCCAATGCCAACGCCAACAGTGCTTTGGAAGAGATTCGGGCAAAGGGAGTCCTAACAGTCTGTATGGATGTCCGAAATCTGCCCTACTCCAATGCGGATCCGGAAGTTCCTGGATTATATGTTGAGATCGCACACTTACTGGCAGAGGAACTCGGTGTTAAGTTGGAACTCCACTGGCTTAACACCCTCCGTGACAGTCTACTCGCTGACATGTTACGTGGACATTGCGACTGTGTAATCGGAGTGCCCATTGAGGAGCGCGCCATGAGTGAAGCAATTCAATTGGGAAAAAACGTTGATTTCTCTAACCCCTTCTTTGGTACCGGCTACGTATTGGTAAAACAGAAAAGTAACCCAGCGTCCCCGAAAACACTGGAGGACATTAAGTTAGAAACGATTGGAACAGAAGCAGGTTCAATCGCAAGCGATGTCCTTCAACAGATGGGATATAATCGTCGCGTTTATCGTTCACAAATTGCGGTGTTGGACGCTCTCAAGAAAGGGCAAATCGCTTACGGATATGTCTGGTCAAATATTGGATGGCTGATTGAAAAGGGTTCCCGAATTCAGCAGCCAGAACAGACAGATACGGCTTACCCTGAATTAGAGATTGTCAAAGAATACATTCCTGAAGCGCGTCTCCGTTGGAATATCGCTATTGCTTTTAGCAAAGATACACCGACCCGAGAAACACGTGAACTTCAAGAGGTTGTTAACACAATTATCGAACAGAAATGGAGTGAAGAAAAACTCAGGGACCTCTGTGAAAAGTATTATTTGCCTTACTTTGCTCCATTTCAGGAGGATGAAAAGAAATGATGTGTTATTCTACCCGCGTTACAGCTTCTCCCGTCCGAATAACTCGGAGATCACGCGATCACGATCATCGTGATGGCATGCCTCCACAGTGGTGCATTTTCCTCGTCTCTCTGGGTATAAGTCTCTTTTTTTTCGCGCCCGTAAATGCCCAAGACTTAGAGGTAGATATTGCCCCCGCTGCACCGAGAGACATTAATTATGAAGAAGACGTAATTGATGGCGCGTTCTACTTCCGTTTGATGTGCTGGAATTGTCACGCCGCACAAACACGCGGTGGCAAAGCACCGGATCTCTTTAAAGCGCAGTGGCTCTACGGATGGACTGATGACGGTATCTTTCAAACCGTATTTAATGGACTTCCAGGGACACAGATGCAAAAGTTTGGTGGCAAACTTTCTGATGAGGCGATCAACATGATTGTCGACTACGTCCGATCGGAACAAGCGAAAGCGGCAGGGGTCTCTTTGGAAGAGATAAAATCTACTGAGGATTGGACACCCTATATGGAGGGTGATGTCAAAGCAGGAGAAACCATTTTCTTCTCAGAAGGGTATGCTTGCGGTAAGTGCCACACAGTTCACGGGAGAGGTGCCACCGGCACTGGAAACGAAATTGGCCCGGATATGACTTATGTCGCTCGCACCCGCTCACCGCAATTCATTGTCGAGTCCATCCTCGATCCGCGCGCGTATATCGCGCCTGAATATGAAATGATTACCATTTTCACTAAGGATGGAAAGGAAATCACAGGTAGGACGCGTCAACAGTATGATCACAGAGACAGATTAGACCCTGAAACAATCCAGATACTCGACGATTCTGGGAAGTTGTGGACAACCTACTTCACAAAGGATATACGGAGCAGTAGTGTGCCACAAGCAGGTGTCATGCCTGAAAACTTCGCAGATATTCTTTCAGTAAAGCAGATGCATGATCTTCTGGCGTATCTGTTTACGTTGAAATAGCCGTCAGCAGTCGGGGCGTTCGTTACGCTCACTCTCGACAGTCGGTCATTCGTTTGTAGGGGTTGCAAGTGTTTGTAATACCTACAATGCGCCACTGATTGTTGATTGTTACGGGAAATTGTCCAAAGTATTAATAACCCGAGTTGCCGCTTTTCATTTACATAGCATCCCTCATGAAGATTAAGAACTTAATCGGGTAGTTTTTACCGATATCCGGTGCGGTTAGGAATGCAGATCGCATGAATCAACGGTATTCATGCAGTGTGGCATGAACCGGGGCGAGTATGCCGCAAAACCGCACCTACCGAGCCTGGGGGAACATAGATTTTCTGACTGCTATTCTGTCATTTAACCGTAAGGAACATTAAAAATATGATTCGTGTAATTATTAATGGGGCATGTGGCCGTATGGGACGACTCATTATCCGAGGTGTCTCCGAACAATCCGATATGGAAATCGTTGGAGCGATTGAATTCCGAGAACACCCACAGATCGGGAGTGATGCGGGTGTTGTTGCCGGTATCGGAGAAATAGGAGTTGCCGTTACAGGTGACCTTGCAGATGTGCTTGAAAACGCGGATGTCGTCATCGAATTCTCGAAACCCGAGGCAACCCTGCAACATCTTCAACAGGTCGTCAACGCCGACAAAGCGATGATCATCGCAACAACTGGATATGACCCCGATGAACTTGCGGCTATTCATGAACTCGCATCACAGATTCGCTGCGTTATGGCCCCGAACATGAGTCTCGGCGTCAATGTGATGATACAAGCACTGGAATTAATCGCCAAAGCCCTCGGAGATGATTACGATATTGAGGTGATAGAGGCACATCACAACCACAAAGCAGATTCACCGAGCGGCACGGCACTCCGTTTAGCAGAGACGGTTGCGACAGCATTGGCGCGTGATTTAGATGAAGTGGGTGTCTATGGTCGCCACGGCATCGTTGGTGCAAGACCGAAAAAGCAGATCGGCATCCACGCAGTGCGAGGTGGTGACATTGCTGGTGATCATACAGTGATGTTCGCAACCGAAGGCGAACAATTAAGTGTCGTCCATCGAGCACACAGTCCAGAGGCTTTCGCCAAAGGTGCGATCCGCGCAGCGAGATGGGTCATCGACGCGCCAAAAGGGTTACACGATGTCAGCGAAGTCCTGTTTCAGAAATAGTAGACACGACCTTTAACCGCAAGGGATATCCAATGATTCGTGTCGTTATCACCGGTGTTTGTGGTCGCATGGGGCGGTGCCTTACACGAGGCATTTCCCAACAATCCGATATGCAACTCGTTGGGGCTGTTCAATATCCGGCACATCCACAGCTCGGGAATGATGCGGGTGTTGTCGCTGGTATCGATAACATTGGAGTCGCCATCACAGGCGAACTTGACGACGTGCTCCATCGTTCAGATGTTGTCATCGAATTTTCAAAACCGAAAGCAGCTTTGGACTACCTTCAACGAGTCGTGGGTGCAGATAAAGCCATGGTGCTTGGAACAACCGGTTTTACCGCCGCCGAACTCGCGAGCATCAAAAATTTCGCATCACGGATTCGGTGTGTAATGGCACCAAACATGAGCCTCGGTGTCAATGTAATGCTCCAAGCATTGGAATTAATTGCCAAAGCCCTCGGAAATGATTATAATATTGAGATGATAGAGGCACATCACAATCACAAAGCAGATTCACCGAGTGGCACAGCACTCCGTTTAGCAGAAACTCTCACCACGGCACTTAAACGAGATTTAGATGAAGTGGGTGTCTATGGCAGGCGCGGTATCGTTGGTGCGAGACCCAAGCAGCAGATCGGCATTCATGCGGTGCGAGGTGGCGATATTGCGGGCGATCACACAGTGCTATTCGCAACCGAAGGTGAGCAATTAAGCGTCGTCCATCGAGCACACAGTCCAGAGGCTTTCGCAAAAGGTGCGATCCGCGCAGCGAGATGGGTAATTGACGCGCCTAAAGGGTTACACGATGTCAGCGAAGTCCTGTTTTAATGGTTTTCAGTTTTCAGTTTTCAGTTTTCAGATAACGAGATATTCGCAGTACGCACACAATACGCGCCCACGAGAAAAAATAACTTTGACCATTAACTCGTGCCTTAACACTTATGAACAGAGGCGAGTTGATGGTCAAAACCGACGACTGATAACTCTCAACTATTTTATTCTACTGCTTATCAGCATGCTATTCATCGCTGGCTGTGACCAAACAGTGTCCGAGAGACAGGTCCGGTACGAGTGGAAAACTGTCATGGAAGGCGATTGGAGTTCACACCTCTACGATGTCCACTTCATTTCCGAAAATCGGGGTTGGGCAGTTGGTAACACTGTAGATTTGACGCCTGGAGCCGATTTTGGAGAAGGTGCGGAAAGCCTCATCATCCATACAAACGACGGTGGCGGAACCTGGCACCGACAGCACAGCGGCGTTTTCGATAATCCTCTGCGAAAATTGTATTTTCGTTCAACATTAGAAGGCTGGTGTATAGGTGAAGGCGGCGTTCTGATCCGGACAACCGATGGCGGACAGACATGGCAGCACATTGCAACCGGCACAGAAAATAATCTGCATGACCTTTTCATTGGCAATGGAACGGGCTGGATTGTCGGCGATTGGGGCACAGTGCTGAAAACGATCGATAGTGGACAGACGTTCGCACAGATAGATGGACAGGTGTTCGGCGGAAACCAGTCATTGAAAGGTGTCCATTTCGTAGACGAAAATCAGGGATGGATCGTTACCTATAGCCCTCCGACCTCATCAAATTCGGGAAACGCTGGCTACATTTATCGGACAACCGATGGCGGAGAAACTTGGGAAGTCCAATTTGAGACAGAAGCCGCCCTGTTCGACCTTCACTTCATAGACAAACAGACGGGTTGGGTTGTCGGGGACAAGCGGAGCGTCTTCGTAACAACCGATGGTGGCAACACATGGGATTTTGTTACTCGAGGCACCAACGAACGCCATAAAAGTAGTTACGGTCAACCGGATTATCTCGGCAATGAGCCATTACATACCTTTACGCTTTACGATATTGACTTTGTAGATGCCCAAAACGGCTGGATTGTTGGTGACTTAGGCGTAATTCTCCACACCTCGTCGGGTGGAAAAGAAAAATGGAAACATCAACGCGGCGGTCCCCGCTTTCATAACAGCGCGGATGCTGTCCTGTTGGGTGTTGATTTCGTCTCCAAGCACATCGGTTGGGCAGTCGGTGAAAACGGCACAATTCTTCATACCCGCAACGGTGGCGTAACATGGGAATCACAATCAAGTCCGAGTCATCTGCTGGTAGGTGTATGTGCTATCTCACCGGATGAGGGATACGTTGTCGGTGACCGGGGTGCGATTCTACGAACCGAGAATGGCGGGGTCGCATGGAGTGCGCAAGACAGTCGGACGACTGAGTGTTTCGGGGCGACCCATTTTGCGTCCGCACAAATAGGATGGGCGGTTGCAGAAGCAGGTGTCGTCCTGCATACGACAAACGGTGGCAGCGTATGGCAACGTCAAACTTCAGGGACACAGCAGGACCTACTTGGTGTCTTCTTCGCAGACGAAAAAAATGGATGGTGTGTCGGAAGCGGCGGTGAAATCATCCACACAGATGATGGCGGAAAAACATGGCAACGTCAAAAAAGTGGAACGAATTGGAACCTCTTTGACGTCCATTTCACCTCCAAACGGCGCGGTTGGACAGTCGGTTTGAACGGAACTATGCTTTCTACAGTTGATGGCGGTGCCAATTGGAAATTGTCAGCTCTCAGCGAGCGATACCCATCTTTTCTATTAGATGCCGTCATCTTTGTCACCCCAGAGATAGGATGGGTCGTAGGATTAGATTTACGCAGTTTGGGTATGGATGGGTTGATCCTATATACCGAGAATGGTGGGAAGACCTGGCAACGTCAAGAGAGTCATACCCGCAATTTCCTTGACGACGTATTTTTTATATCAAAAACAGAAGGCTGGATTGTTGGAAAAGAGGGGCTTGTCCTCCATACAAAGGATGGTGGACAACATTGGAGACCTCAGCACACAGATACCAGAACGGATCTGAAGGCTATCCACGTAAGTCGGAGAGGTAGTGGATGGGTGGTGGGCCAAAACGGAACAATTCTCAGATATGAAGCCGTTCCGTGAATAGTTATCGGTCATTGGCTTTCAGAGGAAATGGTTATCAGTTATCAGTTGTCAGTCACAAGAGGTATCTGGTAACAATTCACCTCAGGTTGGAATATTCCAAGTTTCAGAAGATTGTTACAGAGTGTCCCTTCACTGAAAACAGATAATTGATGACTGAAACTGTTCTTCTGACAACTCACGATGATAACAAAGGAAAAGCAACATGACAGACGAACAAAAATATCTATTTGACCTGCAAGGCTTTATCGTCCTGAAGAATGTTATCCCCCAAGCAGTCGTTGAGGCGTGTAACACTGTGTTAGACCAGTACGAGAATATGCCACCGGACGACTATCCACCTCCGCTATGCCTCGGCACACAGCGAACGGAGAAAGAACTCTACATCTCCAATATCTTGGAGGCGGACAGTGTATTCAATCCACTCATCGACATTCCAGAGGTACTGGACATCATCCAAGGTGTAACGAGCGGTCCGTATCGGCTCAACCATACCTACACAATCTACCGGTGGGGTGGCGGTTTTACAGGGTTGCACATGCACGGAACTCCGATTATCCCGAAATGCCAGTATCATTGCAAAAACGGAGAGATGGTATCAACCTTAACGAAAGCGGTCTTTCCGATGCTGGATTGCGATGTGGAGGACGGGTGTTTTGCCGTTATACCGGGCGCACATAAGAGCAATTTCCCAAAACCTTGGGGTGGTCACCCCGATGAAAACCCTGTGCTGACACCGATTCCAGCGAAAGCAGGGGATGCAATCATTTTCACGGAGGCACTCACACACGGATCCGTCATCAATGTTTCCGGTAAACCCCGTCGGACGCTCTATTACTGCTACAGCATTGGCTACATGCCAGATTGGGGTGGTCAAGGGCTGCACTTCAGTCCAAACGTTATGGAAAACCTCAATGAAGCCCAACAGTCAATCCTTCATCTCAAGTAAACAGTTAACAGTTTTCAGTAACACTTCTTGTGGCGGCACTAAAAATACATATTTGCCACAATTTGATAAACTGATGACTGGTAACTATAAAGGAGAACACTTTGATCACGATCGCAGAACGGTTAGAAAAACTTCCACCCTATCTTTTT
The DNA here is from genome assembly GCA_021295715.1 of Candidatus Poribacteria bacterium. Taxonomy (NCBI): domain Bacteria; phylum Candidatus Poribacteria; species Candidatus Poribacteria bacterium. The sequence continues at coordinate 41,919 of JAGWBV010000054.1, forward strand.
GTAGACTTGCGCCAAAAAATGCAGGCGGCACAAGCACGAGGCGTTGACGTGATTAGCCTCGGTATCGGCGACCCGGATCTTCCAACACCTGATCCAGTTGTCGCAACCTTGTGCAGCGCGATTCAAGACCCTGAAGACTCCGACCGGCACCGTTACGGGTGTGATAACCCGGTTGACGACTTTCCACAAGCGGTTCTCGACTTTTATCATCATCGTTACGGGGTTACATTATCTGATGATCAAGTCGTAACAACGCTCGGTAGCAAAGACGCAATTGTCAAAATGGCACTCGGTCTACTCAATCCGGGTGATATTGGTATAGCAGCGAGTCCAGGCTATCCGACCTACAATATCGGACACGTCTTCGCCAGCGCAACAACCTACTATGCGCCGCTTCTGCGAGAAAACGATTTTTATGTCGACTTCGACGCTATTCCTGATGAAGTGAAACGCCTTGCCAAAGTCCTCTGGATTAACTATCCAAACAATCCGACAACCGCCACCGCCGACCTTGATTTTTTCGAGCGCGCCGTGGAATTTGGCAGACAAAATAACATTCTCATCGCGCATGACAACGCCTATAGCGAGAATACCTACGACGGTTATCGCTCACCAAGCATATTGCAGGTGGAAGGTGCAGCTGAAGTAGCTGTTGAGTTTTTCTCATTAAGCAAAGCTTTCAATATGACAGGATGGCGATTGGGATTTGTCGTTGGCAACCCAACCGCTGTTAGCGCAGTCAGGGCAGTGAAAGATAACATCGACAACGGGTCACTCCGGTCGCTTCAATTCGCCGGTGCAAAGGCACTTTCAATAGCGGACGAGATTACACCAGCAATCAACGTCATTTATCAAAAACGCCGCGATATGGTGGTAGATGCCCTCACAGACAGTGGATGGACGATCGAGAAACCGAAAGCGACAATGTATGTTTGGGCACCCGTCCCTGAGCGTTTTAACGGTTCAAGTCGTGCCTTTGCAACGGCACTGCTCGAGGAAGCAGGTGTTGTAGTGACACCGGGTCTCGGGTATGGGCAGTGGAGCGAAGGCTATTTCAGAATCTCGCTTACATATCCAGACGCAGTGATTGCAGAAGCAATTTCTCGGATACGCGGTTTTTAATTATACCTTGCGGTTCGGTGAGCGGGTTTATAGTAAAGTTTAGAATTAATGAGACACTCTAAAGAGGCGAGGAGACAATCCTCGCCAGCGGTGCGGAGGGTTGTTTCGCTGAGCAACTGTCTACATATTTTTCGATTTTACTATAAAAACGTGAGTTTGATAAAAGTGTGAAGTTGGGTTTCGCTGCCGTTATTGACACAGAAAGTGTCTTGAAAAACGGTATAT
>JAGWBV010000055.1:0-38346 GCA_021295715.1 Candidatus Poribacteria bacterium
TTTCCACGATACGATCGCAGCCATCGCAACAGCACGCGGCGAAGCCGGCATCGGCATCGTCCGAGTGAGTGGGGACCTTGCCCTACCGATTGCTGCTGAATTGTTCCGATCACCGCGCGGTGTGTCTCCTACAGAATTGTCAACGCATACACTCACTTATGGACATGTTATAGATACGAACGCGTCCGATGAGGTCATCGACGAAGTGTTACTCGGTGTCATGCACGCACCGAACACATATACCGGTGAAGACAGCGTCGAATTTAACTGCCACGGCGGAATCGTGACGCTCACGGCAGTGTTGGACCTGGTGGTGAAGAGCGGGGCACGAGTCGCTGAACCCGGTGAATTTACAAAACGTGCTTTCCTCAATGGAAGACTGGATTTAGCACAAGCGGAAGCCGTCGCCGAACTTATCGCCTCAAAAACGGATCTCAGCCGAAAGATCGCTATAGACGCACTCGCTGGAAAACTCTCTGATACTGTAAATTCTCTCAGCGACCAACTCGCTGACTTGCTCGCAGAAATTGAAGCTTCCATCGACTTCCCCGAGGAAGATTTGGATTTCATGAAGGTGGAAACGCAACTTGGAGCGGCGCGTGCTGTTCAAAACGACTTAACGGCACTGCTCAACACCGCCGACGATGGTAGAATTATCACCGAAGGAGTCAATGTCGCTATACTCGGGAAACCGAACGTCGGGAAATCAAGTCTGCTCAATGCGCTCGTTGGTGCGACACGCGCAATCGTTACAGATATACCCGGCACAACACGCGATACAATTGAGGAAACGATTAATGTCAACGGCATCCCCTTGAAACTTATTGATACTGCTGGGATTCGACAGACAGATGATATTGTAGAGCAACAAGGTGTTGAGCGAAGCAAAGCGGTGATTGACAGGGCGGAGTTATTACTGTTGATGTTTGATGCTTCGCAACCGCTGAACGCCGCAGATCTGGAACTCTTGCAAACAGCGCAATCAGCCAAGGCAATTCTTATTCTCAACAAGGTGGATCTACGAGTTGTGACACCGCCAACGACATTGCTTGTGCACTGTCCTAAAAAACGGATTGTCGAGACAGCGATTCCTGATGGCAAAGGGCTTGATGCCCTAAAGTCTACAATCTCTGAGGAATTGCTTGGAGGTGAATTAGTCGTCGGTGAATCGCCGATTGTAACAAACGCTCGCCACCAGGAAGCGCTCCGACGCGCGAACGAGGGACTCAATTATGCGATAGAGAGTCTCGAAAATGGTATGCCTCCTGATCTTGTCGCTGTCGATCTGCGGATCGGTTTGGATGGTCTCGGAGACATCGTCGGTAAGACGACAACTGAAGATATTTTGGATAGAATCTTCTCTCAGTTCTGCGTCGGAAAGTAAACAAAATTAGAACTTTTATCGTAATTAGGTGTGTCTATTTCCTACGGACGAGCAGAAAGTATTGATTCTGGATACAACATCACAAAGGAGAGGATCATGTTAGGAGCAAAACAACAGTGGTGTCCTCGCTGCAAAAGGCACGTTCAAACTGAACAGAAGCAATCCTACATTGGCAGGCAGAAAGAGCTCGTCAGAATAATTATTACCTGTTTCAAGTGTCGAACAACGCTGACGAGCAAAACAACCAGCGCAGCTGCACTTGAGCAAAGCGAAGAAGAGACCCCAACGCAACAGTAGCGCAAACACCTTATAGGACTTACGCACTTCCCCGGCAGGGTCATTCAGTTCTCGGTTTTTTGTCCAAAGAAACCCCCTAAATCCCCCTTATCAGGGGACTTTCGACCTTCCTTGCGGAAAACTAAATAGCCCTGGCTTCCCCGGTAGGTGCGGTTTCCTAACCGCACCGATTGCGCTATAATAGACTGAATTCTTTGATTTTGCGTAAGTCCTGCCTCATTTATCATACTCTTCATTTTCAAAACTCCAGTCTTTAGGCTGGAGATGTAGAAAATGTCAAAATTAAGTTGACTGAAATTTGTTTGTGTGATACGATTTAAGTGCATTGCTGGTAGAGAATTCCATCTGCTCTGCACAGGGCAGTCTCTACCACCAACCGAATGGAATCGGGTAGCTAAAGATACCGTATTCAGAACAATTGGAACAATTAAATGTTTCCTCAGCATCTGTATGGGGTGAGTGTTTAAGCTTAAAAACTCTTGGGACTATGCTCATGGTTACAGGACGGGTGGCAGGCTTGACTATGAGTGCGAGTTGTGGATGGATAAGCGGTTGAGTAAATCACAACCTCTGCATTCACAGAGTATACAACATGTGCGTTGGCGGTTTTTCAAGAATCGTAAAGCATTCCGTGAACTTCGTAAAAACGGTGATAAAAGAGCAAAACCACCATATAGAGATAAAGCGTTCCAGACTACAACTTGGAAAAAACAAGCTATTAGATTTAGAAACGATCTTTTTGGTAAAAAGTTAAGTCTCTCTAATGGTAGAGGTAACAAGCCTTTAGTGGTTAGTCTTCCAAAAGAGTTTGATATAAAATACGCTGAATCACATATAGCACTTGTTGAGTTGGTTTACGATAAGGGTCAGTATTGCCTACATTTTAATCGGAAGGTATTGCAGGAGTTGATATAGGCGAGATACATCCTATAGTGAGTCATGATGGTGTGATTACTAACATCTTTAATGGGCGGTATATTAGAAGTCTATACCGGTTGAGGAATAAGGTGATCGCGTCATTTGGCAAGAAAATAGATAGGTGTGAACGTCATTCTCAACGCTGGTGGCATCTGGTGAAACGCAAATGGAAACGCATCAAAAAGATTGATAACCAGATAATGGACGGCTTACACAAACACACTACAAAGTTTGTAAAGTTGTGTGAATCGCGTAGTATTGGCACCATTGTGCTTGGCGATTTAACTGGCGTTCGTGAAAATATCAACTATGGCAAGCGTGCGAATCAAAAGTTACACCAGTGGGCATTTGGTAAAATCACACAACTCATCACCTACAAAGCCAGGACTTTAGGTATCAAAGTGGAAGTGATTGATGAGTCTTACACTTCGCAGACTTGTCCGCATTGTGGCAATAGAAAGAAGCCTACGAATCGTAACTACACCTGTAAATGTGGTTTTACATATCATCGCGATGGTGTAGGCGCAATCAATATAAGACAAAAGTATCTTGGATACTTAGGTGTCCCAGTAGCGGCGACTATGGCATCGCCCGTCGGTATTCGCTTAGAAGTCCGATGTTGCTCCGCTTGAGCGGAGAATGTTCCCACGAGGAACAAAAGGAATCTCCAGTCTTTAGACTGGAGAGGGTTCAATAACGAAAAAAGGAGAAAATTAATGTTTAATACTGTTTGTCGCCGCATATCGCTCGGCGTCCTACTCCTGATGGTCGGCACAGTCCCCGCACTCATCGCGAGCGAGGAAATTAAATGGGAAAAAACGCTTGAGGACAGCATAACAAAAGCCGCTGAGACCGGCAAACCGATGATGATGGACTTCTATACCGATTGGTGAGGGTTCTGTAAGCGGCTGGATGCCGAAACGTTTACGGATGCACAGATTATCGAACTCTCTGAAAAGTTTGTTTCCGTCAAAGTGAATCCTGAAGATAAGAATTATCCGCTCAATGAAGAGACGCGGAATCGGTACGGTGTCGCTGCTTATCCAGCAGTCCTGTTTGTCAGTTCCGATGGGGGTCTCATCCAAAAGGCTTCAGGATTTCTCACACCGGAACAGTTTTCACCGATTATGCAGGATGCTTTGGCAAAAGAGGAAGTCTTTTCAAAGAAACTCGACGAACTCAAGAAGAAGCCAGACGATGCCAAACTCAACGCGCAAGTCGCGCTCACCTATCTCGAACGGAACCAGCTTGATAAAGGGGTCTCGTTCAGTGAGAAAGCGTTTGCGCATGATCCGAAAAATCGCACGAAGCTCATCCCCGACCTGCATAACCAATTGGGACTCGCTTACGGCGCGCTCGTTGAAGCGGCTATGCTTGCAAATACCGAAGAAGCCGAGACCCACTTTGAAAAGGCTGTCTCCCACTTCAAAACCGTCATAGACACGTACCCGAAAAGCAAGGCACATGAACCCGCTCAATACTACCTCGGCGTGACATACGCCATCAAAGGGAACTTTGAAGATGCGATTGCCGTGCTTGAGAAGTTATCCCGCCATGCCAAGGACGAGAACATAAGGCAGAACGCCGAGGTGATGCTGGAACGGGTCAAAGATTTGGCGAGTTCCAACTAACAATAGGACTTACGCACTTCCCCGGTAGGTTCGGTTTCTAACCGTACCTACACCACCATCAACTCAGAGATCTCATCTGGCGTTAGAAGTCGATACTGTCCAGATGGCAGGTTTCCTAACCGCAAATTACCAATTCGGACCCGCTTCAAACGGATTACCGGATGCCCCATGGCTTTAAACATTAAACGGACCTGCCGTTTCTTTCCCTCGTGAATCACGACCTCAAATTTCGCTGTCTCACCATCTTTGCTGACTCTTAAACGCTTGACTTTCGCCGGTGCCGTTCGTCCACTCGGAATCGTAACGCCCTGACGCAACCGTTGAACAGCGTCGTCCCTCGGTACACCCTTCACCCACACAAGATAAGTTTTCTCTACTTCATGGCTCGGATGTAGCAACCGATATGCAAAGTCTCCATCGTTTGTGAAGAGAAGGAGCCCCTCGGTTTCCAAGTCCAAGCGTCCAACAGGATAGATGGTATCGGGTAGATCCGCGACAAGTTCCATGACAGTAGGGCGCCCGCGTTCATCGCGGCGCGTCGTTAGACAGCCTGTGGGTTTATTCAGCATCAGATAGGTATGTTCTGCTAACGGTTCAACCTGTTTCCCTTCAAATTCGACAGTATCGATTCCAACTTCAATCGGGTGTCCCGGCACCAAAACAGGTTCGCCGTTGACAGTGACGAAACCGGCGTGGATGCTCTTTTTCACCGACCGCCGCGAGGCGATGCCTGAGGTAGCAATATACTTTTCAAGTCGCATCATTTTTCTATGTCCCAACCCTTTTCCGTTGCAATTTGCCGCAACTTTCGGTCCGGGTTGACAGCAACTGGATGTCCAAACAATTCCAGCTTGTAGGCATCTGTGTGATGATTTCCGTATGCGTAGGAACCACTCAGGTCAAATTCGTGTTCAGTTGCGATGTGTTGGGCAAGTTTCGCTTTGTTTTCTGCAAAAGGGTGAAGCCCGATACGTTGTCCCGTGAACTTTCCATCGACCACTTCCAATTCGTGAGCGACCATCATATCGGTTTGAAAATGCTCATGAAACGACTCAACGAGGAACGACAACGAACCTGACATAAGAATAACTGTTCGCCCTTCGGCACGATGAGCATGGATCAATTCGGAAATGTGAGGCGCGATGCTCGCACGCAGCCTCTCGACAAAACAGCGGCGTGCAATCTCATGGATGTGGTTTTCTTCTAAACCGCGGAGATAGATTTTGTTAGATTTCGCCACGGGTAAGGACTTAACCCTCAAAAAATTGGATGTCCATGCAAGTAAGTTCGGTAGGGGAATCTCACCGTGGTTCAGCAGATACGTCAGAAAGACCTGCTCTGAGGAGAGGCGGATGAGCGTGCCATCTAAGTCGAAGATAGCGCATGTTTTAGATGCTGTCATGTCGTCTGTTGCCCTAATGCGCGTCGATAGGCTTTAACAGCGGCTTCCATCCCGATATAGAGCGCATCCGCCATGAGATGGTGTCCGATGGAGACTTCAAGGAGTCCCGGTAATTTCTGCATCAAAGGTAGGTTTTCAAGATTCAGATCGTGCCCAGCGTTGACACCCAGCCCTAAATCCACTGCTTTTACTGCCGCATTTTCAAGCAACGCGAACTCGTGTTCGATCTCTGTTTTTGTTTCTGCCATTGCATAAGGTGCGGTATAAAGTTCGATTCGATCCGCCCCGATGTCACGTGTCCTTGCTATCTGTTGCGCATCGGTTCCACTAAATAGACTCACACGGATATCCGCATTTTTCAACGCTTTGATGATCGGTTTCAACGTATCTCCATCTTTGCGGATATCCCAGACGGTGTGGCTTGTTATTTCACCTGCGACAACCGGAACGAGCGTGCATTGTGTCGGTTTTATGCGTAGCACCATATTAATGAGGTCGGGTCTCGGGTCGCCTTCAATATTGTATTCAATGTTGGATGGCTCTTGCGTATTGATTTCTTTTAACCGTTCAGCGATGTTCTGTACATCTGCAGGGGTGATATGGCGCTGATCCTCGCGCGGATGCACAGTAATACCTTGCGCACCAGCGGCGACGCAGGTATCAACAGCGGTGAGAATATCCGGAATATCACCACCTCGAGAGTTTCGTAATGTTGCGATTTTATTTACATTCACACTTAATGCTATCATTTTTTCTCCATCAGCCTTTTACGGAAAAATCCCCAGTTGCATATAGGATTTCGCAATTTTATGGATGGCATTGATAAATGCCGCCGTCCGATAGTCCATGTCGTTTTCGTTGGTTTTGTGTTGCATACGGGTTTCACGTATCTCCTGATAGGCATTTATCATTGTGTCCTGAAGTCCAGAGTTCACCAAATCTTCCTCATCGGCGCCATGTATTAACGCACGTTCATCGTCTGAAAATGTATAGCCTGTTGCCTTTTCAACAGCACGGCGCATCGCGTGTTGGCTTTGGTCCTCAAACCGTTTACCGAGCCGCCCGAATTGGACATGCGACAAATTCCGAAGCCACTCGAAGTAAGAGACTGTGACACCACCGGCGTTGAGAAAAGTGTCCGGTATAATTAGAATCCCCCGTTTTTGGAAAATTTCATCAGCAGCGGGTGTTGTGGGTCCATTTGCAGCTTCGGCGATAATAGCGGCTTTGATTCGGGGTGCGTTTTCTACTGTGAGTTGATTTTCAAGCGCAGCCGGAATGAGAATATCACACGCTAATTCCAAACCATCGCTCGGATTCTCAATGCGTTCAGCACTCGGATACCCGCGAATTGATCCGGTTTCCGCACGATGCATGGCGACTTGTTCGACATCAAATCCCCGTGGGTCATAGATACCACCATTCCGCTCAATAATTCCGATGACGCGTGCATCCGCCTCCATCAGAAACTTAGCCGCATGGTAACCGACATTACCAAACCCTTGGACAATGACGCTTTTTCCGTGTAAACCGGGGGATAGCCCAAGCGGTTTCATATCCTCCGCGAAACTGCATGCCTCTTCTAAACCGAAGACGACACCGCGTCCAGTAGCACCTTTCCGCCCATGAATCCCGTTTTGTTCGATCGGTTTGCCTGTTACACACGCAATAGCATTAAGTTTGTCAGGTGCCATTGTGATATACGTATCCAGAATCCATGTCATTTCGGTTTCGCTGGTCCCGAAATCAGGTGCCGGGACGTCTATCCCGGGTCCAATGTAGTTTTTCTGGATGAGTTCATAAGTATACCGGCGAGTAATGCGTTCCAATTCGCTTTCGGAATATTCGCGTCTATCCAGTTGAATGCCACCCTTAGCACCCCCGAACGGCACGTCAACAATCGCGCACTTGTAGGTCATCAACGCCGCAAGTGCCATTATCTCGTCTTCGTTGACGAGCGTGCTGTATCGGATGCCACCTTTCGTTGGGAGGATGTGATGGCTATGCTCTGCTCGCCAGCCGTGGATGGTTTGAATAGTCCGGTCGTCCCGTTTTATTGGAAACGTGAAATGGCAGGAGCTATTACATATCTTTATCTGCTCTAAAAGCCCACGCGGATAGTCAGTGAATCGGGCAGCCTTGTCAAAATCCTGATTCACTTTCTGGAAAAACGAGAAACTTTCGGTTTCCATAATGCTCAACCTGAATGTAGTAACGGGCGAGGCACAGAGGCCTCGCCCTTTTATCCTACCGTTGCCGGATGAACTTTTGAAGACGTGCATCCGCTTGAACTTCGCCGACATAGATATCGCCGTGCGAATCCAACCAGATACCGTGTGGACATGCCATAAATTCACCGGGGACGCTACTGCCGCGTTCACTACCCCATCGAGACACAACCTCGCCATCCAGCGTCATAATTGTAATACGTTGATCCAGCTCAGCGATATAGACGAGTTCGTCCTCGCCAATATAGATTGTGTCTGGATGTGCCAGATCTCCCCATTCTTCAATGTACTCACCATCAAGGGTAAAGAACTGGATACGATTGTTTTCTCTATCGGCGACCATGAGTCTATTGCGTGGGTCAACTCTCACACAATGCGGGAGATCGAACTCACTCGGACCTGTGCCGGGTTGTCCCCACGATTTAATTAGTTCACCATTAGGTGAGTATTTGTGGACGCGGGCGTTGCCGTAACCGTCGGTGATATACATTTCACCATCGGGTCCGATTGCCAAATCCGTCGGCTTATTGAAGGGTTCGCCTTCCGCGCCGGGGACATCTGGTGTGCCGAGCGTCATCAGGAGCTCGCCGTCCGTAGTGAACTTCCGCATAACGTGCGTGTCACGTTCCGTGCAATAGATATTATCGTCGGCATCAATGAAAATCCCGTGAGCGTCCTTGAGAATGTCATCGCCCCATGAATCAAGGAAGTTGCCATCCCGATCGAAGATGACCATCGGATGTTCGCTGCGACTGTAAACATAGATGCGGTCCTGTGAATCGACAGCAACAGCCGGAACCCAACCAAATTCCCAACCCTCTGGAAGTGTCCACCAATTCTCTTGCACAGTATATTGATGTGTGCCTTGTCCAAAAACCATAGATTTTCTCCCTACTCCAAAATGAATTGACATCTATTTTAGCAAGTTCATCGCGATTTCTCAAGGATTTTAATTGTTCCTTGCGGTTCGGTGAGCCGTATTGGGTGAATAACGTTCATTTGACAAGAATCTCATTGAAAAGCGCACGGGTCGTCTCTGTCCATTTTCCGTAATCCTGTAAAAACGCTTCTGCAGCGGGTTTATCATTATCTCCCGTGTATCCGAGACGGCGTGCTAACTGTCCGAGTTCCGCACGATTTTTAGGAAGGGCATCCAATGCTCGGTCATGGACAATCCGTAAGGCATTTTCAACACGCCTCAGGAATTGATACGCCTCCGTTAATCCATCGCGCTGTCCCTCTGTCAGCACTCCAATTTTGTGCAATCTTTCAATCGCGAGGGGTGTGTTTTGCACACGCACAGAAGTTTCTCCACCGCCGTGTACCAATTGAAGCGTTTGAACAACAAATTCTATATCCACAAGTCCGCCGTATCCTGACTTGACGTTAACTACGGATGTCTGGGCTTTGCCGCCCCTTCTCCGCCGGGTGGAGGTCCTTCGAGTTGCTTGTGCTTCTTTTCGTTGGCGCGTATGCACAATCTCGGCGATTTCCTCAGAGGTCAGGGCATCCGCATAACAGAAGGCGTGGGCGATTTCCAAAAATCGGTTTCCGAGGTGTTCTATGTCTCCCGCGACGACACGTGCACGTGTCAACGCCTGACGTTCCCATACCTCTGCGGTGTTATCGTAATAGTTCTGGTATCCTGCCAACGGCAGCGCAATCGCACCGCCTTTCCCGTGCGGACGGAGCCGCAGATCTACCTCATAGATACTCACACCGTTTCCAGCAAGTCGGTTTACTAACTCCAAACCGATCGCTGAGAAGTATTCCACATTCGGCATACCTTTTGTCGTCTCACCCTCTGCTGAATAGACGTACATAACGTCTAAGTCTGAGCTGAAGTTCAATTCACGTCCGCCAAATTTACCCATCGCAATGATCGCGAACGTTACCGGTGTTCCATCGGAAGCGAGTGGCGTGCCGTGTGCCTCGCAGAGTTCCGCCTCAATTTCTGGATAAATCGCCTGTAAGGTGGCTTCAGCTAAATCGGAGAGTTCTTGCGTTGTATCCGGTAATGTCGCATTCCCGAGAATGTTCCGCAATGCGATACGCCAAATCTCGTCATTCTTATACCGCCGCAGCAGAGGCAGCATTCTGCCTTCAGATGCCTGCGCCACCACCTCCAACGCCTCCGTTTGTTTCTCAGCAAGCGTCTTGGAGCGTTCTATCAGCGTCGGGACCGTCAGTAAATCAAAGAGTTCAGGACTCGCGATGAGCATGTCTGCGAGATATAAACTTGAGCCACAGACACGAGTCAGGGCTTCAAGTGTTGAAGGTTTTTCAGCGAACATCGTGTAGTAGCTGCTTCGCGCACCCACTTTATCTGTAAATGCCGAGAGGTAACGAAGTGCCATGTCCGGATTCGGGGCGTCACGCAGAACGTTTAGGAGCGTCGGCGCGAGTTTAAAGAAGGTGCGCCGCACATTTGGTGAGAATTGAATACCATCCCCGCCGTTTGCGAGTTGCCTTAAGAGACGCTGTGCATTTCGGACGTTTTCAAAGCGGAACGTGCTCAAGAAATTTTCTAATTGTTGCGGATCCTCTTCGGAGAGTAGGATGGCGATGTCAAGTCCATCTTCGGACTGGATCGAAGTCGCAGTGATCTTCTTAAAAATGGTGCGCACCTGTTCGGTGTGAGCGTGGTAGTCTTCTCGAAACACTTCCAAGGCATCCGTTTCTGTCGTGTGCTGATACCCCAGACGCCGGGCGAGTTCCCGTTCCTCCGTTTCTTTCTCTGGAATGAGGTAACGCTGCTGATCCGCCTCAATTTGGATGCAGTTCTCAACAGTGCGTAAAAACCTGTAGGCCGCCATAAGCGCGTCCGCATCCTCCGCGCTGAGGAGTGTGCTCTCTTTTAACGCCGCAAGCACTTCTAAGGTATTGTGCGAACACAATGATTTTCGCTTGGCACCGTGAATCATCTGAAGACACTGAACGGTGAATTCAATATCACGAATAGCACCCGGACCGAGTTTTACGTGTTTCTCAAGATTCGCACCCTCATTGACGAGTCGCTCCTCTATTCTCGCTTTAGTGCGTCGGATGTCTGCCTTAATCTCGGTAAGCGTTACGCCATCTAAGTAACGTTGATAGACAAACGGCTGAATCATGCGAATGAACTCGTCGCCAAAAGCCATATCACCAGCGACAGGACGCGCTTTAATTAAAGCTTGACGTTCCCACAGGTCGCCCCACCCTTCATAGTAACTTTCGTAACTCTCCATCGAACGTATGATAACACCTGCGCTACTTTCCGGGCGCAAGCGGATGTCAACACGAAACACATAACCCTCTGGGGTTATCTCACTCATCGCCTTGATGATAAATTCACAGAAGCGTGAGAAGTACTCGCTGTTATCATTTCCCATATCGGTCCGCGCATCATCTGAATACACGAAGATAAGGTCAATGTCGGAGCTGAAATTGAGTTCATAGCCACCTAATTTTCCCATCCCGATGATAGCGAAACGACACGGCGCGGTGCCTTCTTCATTGAGGGGTGTCCCGAACTTCGGTTTCATAATCTGGTCACGCCCGATCTCGTAGCCGTGTTGCAGTGCGGCTTCAGCCAAATTGCTTAACTCTAACGTCGTTGTTTCGACATCTGCCACCTTCAGCAGATCGCGCAGTCCGATACGGAGCGTTTCCCGTCGTTTATATCGACGCAAGATACGGAGTTTCTGTTCTACCGAAGCGAACCGTGAGATAGATTGTTCAAGCTCCTGATACATTACCTCGGAAGTCTTCTGTGTCTCCATCACATTCGGGTCAATGATGTCATAGAAATATTCAGGCGTGCGAATTAGAATCTCAGACAAATAGGTGGACGCACCGAAAGTTAAGATGACAGGACGTATGAAATGCGGGGCATCTCGCAGCAGATCATAGAGCGATTTGCGATTAAACGAGGCCTCTGCAAAGCGCGAAAAACGATTTAAAGCGGCTTCAGGGTTGGGTGAGTCTATAGAGGCTTTCAACAAGGGGATGACGAGGTCCGCAAAGCATGCTTGGATGTCTGCGTCGTCAGTGGTGAGTTCTTGGAGACTTCGGAGTATAGATTCGCTATCTACGCTACTGGCTCTATCGGCAGCATTGGATAAAATCCGAGGAATTTCTTCTCTCTGACGTTGTGGGAGCGACAAATCTATATGGTTCATCATTTTCTCCTCCTATGCCACGCTACGATTAATCTTATTTTAGCACATTTTTTGCCCGCATTGCAACCCAATTCTCCAAACATTAGGGCATTCAGTTCTCCTGTAGGAGGGAATTCCGATTCCCGACAATATTCGCTATCGGCGAAGAGGCGATCGGCAATCAGTAAAGAGGTTTTCGTTTAATGACACCCTCTTGCTGACCGCCGATTGCTGATTGCTGACTGCCGATAGTTGACTACTACCTAAAATCCTGCTTGCTATTAACACCTGTCTATGCTACTATTATGCCAGACAATTCGTTTTGTATTTCAAAGGAGACACACCTATGTTTAAACTCGGCGTTATTAACGACGAAGTTTCGCAAGACTTCGCCACCGTTGTCAATTTTGTAAAAGAATTCAACCTACACTCCATCGAAATTCGCTCTGTCTGGGACAAACTCCCGCACGAACTCACCGACACCGACATCGACGAGATGAAACGCTTGCTTGACGGCACGGACATCGAAATTATTGGGGTCGCATCTCCGTTCTTTAAATGCGATATGGACAATACCGCAGAACGCAAAGAACATCTCGATATACTCAAAGGGTCCATCCAGACCGCAAAGGCGTTTGATGCCAATCTCATCCGCACTTTCGTTTTCTGGGACACCGGTGAAACCGAGGAGCGATGGGATGAAATTATCGCCTCCTACGATGAGCCGCGCAAAATGATAGACGGTGAAGGGATCGTCCTTGGCATGGAAAACGAATCCACCACCTCGCTCCGAACCGCTAAACTCACGGCGAAATTTATTGAGCAGATTGATGCTCCAAATATCCGCGGTATCTGGGATCCTGCGAATGAAGCACACGCAAAGGGGGGCGAAACCCCGTATCCCGATGCCTACAACCGCATGAAATCGACAATGATCCACGCACACCTCAAAGACGCGGGTCCGAACCCCGATACCGGTGAAATCGAATCCGTTCCCGTTGGCGATGGTATCATTGACTGGCAAGGGCAGCTGCAAGCCCTCATCGACGACGGCTACGAAGGGCATCTTACCCTTGAAACGCATTGGCGACCTTCACTTAAAATTGATGAAGCCATCCTCAACCGTCCAGCAGGGCACGCATTCTCTGAAGCCGGTGAGGAAGCCTCACGCATCTGTATCGAAAACTTACTGGCGATGATTGAGAACTTGAAGCAATAGGCGAAATCTAATGAGAATTAAAACAGTTCGCACAGCTCTTTACGACATCCCACCTGAAGTTGAACGCGTTGATGCCATTCAAACTTTCGTCTCTATGGAATTTCCCTTCATCGAGATTGAAGACGCAGATGGCGTTGTAGGCACCGGATTCTCTTACACTATCGGTAAGGGCGGGGAAGCGATTAAGCAGACGATGGATGCTTACCTCACGCCTATTCTCCTTGAAGAGGATGCTTCCAACATCGACAGGATTTGGAATCGGATGTGGATGGAGACACACTGGGTTGGCAGAGGTGGTATCGTCGGTTTAGGTATGGCAGCGGTAGACATCGCCCTCTGGGATCTCATGGCAAAGCGTGCAGGAGTGCCGCTCTACCAACTCCTCGGTGGGGCAAGATCCGCTGTCCCCGTTTACAATACAGATGGTGGCTGGCTACACCTTTCCGAGGAGGAACTCGTTAAGCAATCCGTGGAATTTGTAGAGCAAGGCTTCAAAGGTATCAAGATTAAGGTCGGGCGAGACAGTCTCTATGAAGATGTCGCACGCATCTTCGCTGTCAGAAAGGCAATCGGTCAGGAACCCTATCTCATGATTGATGCCAACATGAAGTGGAACGCCCGCGAAGCCATTCAACTCGCGTGTCGTGTCGAGGAAGCAGACCTTTTCTGGTTTGAGGAACCGATCGAGGCAGACGATGTGGCCAGTCATGTGACACTCCGCGAGAAAACCACTATCCCGATCGCTGTTGGTGAGACGATTTATAATAAATACGTCTTTAAGGAATACATCGCACAAGGTGCGGCGGATATCCTACAAGCTGACGCTGTTCGCGTCGGTGGTATCTCTGAATGGATGAAAGTTGCACATATGGCGGAATGCTTCGGTCTTTCCGTCTCACCTCACTTTTTAATGGATTTGCACGTTCATCTCTCTGCTGCTGTGCCGCATTCGCTTTTTGTTGAATATATCCCTTCGCTTGACCCGGTTCTTGATGATACCTTGACACTCAGGAACGGACATTTTTCACCGCCTGATCGTCCGGGACACGGCATTCTGTTCAATAAAGAGAAACTCGCACCTTATCAAATATTTTAATGTTACCTTGCGGATTTTTAATGTTACCTTGCGGAGTAATGGAGTGAGTTTCCTATTTAACGTGCTTTTCTCCTATCCGCCCTCCACTCCGTTACGGGCTTACGGTTTGGCTTTACCTTTAATTCTGCGCCCGAAGATAGCAGCCTGCAACACCGGCGCAGGCAGATATGAGTAGAACCCGTTGAGAAACCGATCACCTAATTTAACGCTTTGCGAATAATTAAAATATGATTAGAATTTATCAATTCTTAGCCGAAGACAGTAGCCTGCAACACCGGCGCAGGCGGATATAAGTAGAACCCGTTGAAAAACCAATCACCTAATTTAACGCTTTGCGAATAATTAAAAATATGAAACTTGAAAACCGTATCGCTATTATTACAGGCGGCGGGCGCGGGATCGGTCGTTCGACTGCCTTGGCGTTTGCCAAAGAAGGCGCAGACATTGTGCTCGCTGCACGGACAGATACTGAGATAACCGCTGTCGCCGAAGAGGTGACGCAGCTCGGCAGACAGGCACTCGCCATCAAAACCGATATCCAACTGAAAACGGATGTTGATGCCATGGTTGCCCAAACGCTTGACACCTTCGGTAAGGTGGACATCCTTGTCAATAACGCAGGTATCGCAATCCACAACCCAATTCCGAAGATCCGAGAAGAAGATTGGGACCTGACAATGGCAGTCAATCTCAAGGGCGTGTTCCTCGGCACACAAGCCGTTTTCAGCCACATGTGTGAGCAGAAATACGGACACATTGTCAATGTCTCCTCGGTCTCCGGTAAATTTGGACACGTCAACGGCGGTGCGTATTGCGCCTCTAAATTCGCTGTTGTCGGTTTCACCGAGACAACGAACAACGAAGGGAGGTCACACGGTGTAAAAGCATCGGTTGTCTGTCCGGGTCCTGTGGATACCAAGATGCGCCGCGATAACCATCCGGACGATGTGATTGAGCATCTTACACTTCCAGAAGATGTCGCGGATCTCATCCTATTTCTGGTGACACAGCCCCCTCGCGCGCACACGCTTGAAACCGTCATCCGAACGCCCTTGATGTGAATTTTTGAGTTTTTGCCTCCCGCTCAAATCCGGTGCGGTTAGGTGAAAGACCCTACCCGGATTATGGACAGAAATGCTTATTGACTCGCACGCACACATCCAACTCTCCCAATTTAATCGTGATCGTGACGCAGTGCTAAAACGCGCTCATGAAGCCTCAGTCTCCCATATTCTTGTCATAGGGTTTGACATGGAAACCAGCCTCGGTGCTGTGGAGTTGGCGGAGCAACACACGCGTATCTATGCCACCGTTGGGATGCATCCGCATGACGCAAAGGATCTGACCCCCGATGCCCTAAAGACTTTTCACGAACTCGCCGCACATCCGAAGGTAATCGCACTCGGCGAAATGGGATTAGACTATTACCGCAACCTATCGCCGCGTCCCGTGCAAAAAGAGGCGTTTGAAAAACAGTTAGACCTTGCCGAAGAATTACAGATGCCGATTGTCATCCACAATCGCGATGCCTATATGGACATCCTCCCTATTTTAGAAGCACGCCAGGGAAGAATCCGAGGCGTGTTGCACTGCTTTACCGGCGATGTCGAATTAATGCACAGAAGTCTCGCTATCGGTTTTCACATCGGTATCGGAGGGATTGTAACGTATCCGAATGCCAAAGATGTCCAAGCAGTCGCACAAGAAGTGCCATCAGATAAACTGCTCATAGAAACCGATTGCCCGTGGCTGACCCCGCAATTTCGACGCGGAAAGCGGAACGAACCTGCTTATGTCCATGCCGTAGCAGAAAAGATTGCAGAGTTTCGCGGCACCTCTATAGAAACAATCGGCGAAACAACGACAAAGAATTTCCAAAAACTCTTTAGATGTTAGCGCGAAACTATAGTTTTCGCTTCTGGGAAAATTACCATGAAACGAAATAACTGGTTATTGATTGCAAAGCACAAATTACGCAAACAGATTCCTACCCTTTGCGTATTCCTTTGTTGTCTTCCACTGACGACGCTTCTCGGTTGTGGTGCCATAAGTGCGGTAAAGGCTCCCTTTGAAATGGCAGGATTCATGAAGGGTATGGTGACACAACTTAAGGAGCGGGAGGCGTTCTTGATAGAATCTGCGGAAAAACCTTTAACGGAAAGCCAGGGAGAACTCTTAACGCAACTTCTTGAAGAAAAGGCTGGTTTGGATACGGTTTTGTCGAGTCAACCGTATTTGACTTATCTGGAAGAGCAGATCGGCGCGGCTCATAAAGATTATCCGACCTATCTTGCCGCTGTTCCCACCACCGAACAGAAATTGACCCTCCTATTTACGTTTAAAGAGATTCTGCCGCCAGAGGCAACAGATGAGCAAATCCAAATCTCTATGAACTTCTATTTCCAATTCTGTGAACTGATCGTGAACGAACCGGACGTTGCCTACGAATCAGAGGAGATCGAGACATTCATAAAGATACACCTGATTGATCCGTTAATGGATACGTATCCATCAAAAATGTCTACTTCCGATGCGCTTAAAGTAATGAAGATGGGTGCGGTGCCGACTGGCATGGCTGCATTGGATACAGAAGTACTTCGTAAAGTCTGGGTTAAGCATCTGGAAGTTTACGGTTCTCGGGAAGGGTTGCTACGCTGTGCTATCTCGACTCCGGACGAATTTGCCCTCATCCGATCGTTTTTTGAGGAGGCCGCCGCCCTTGAAACATGGATTCGGCTTCCACCCAAACAGGAGTGATTCCTGACCTATGAAGCGTCTAAATCTCCGCATGTACGCGATGGTGCTTGCCCTCGTCTGTGTTTGGGTGATTTTCACATTGCTGACTGGCGGCACCTTTCTTAGTACTCGAAACCTATCCAACCTCTCTCGCCAAGCCGCGGTCACAGCCATTCTCGCTGTTGGCATGACTTTAGTCATCGTTTCTGCGAATATTGATCTTTCTGTCGGTTACGGGGCTGGATTGCTCGGTGCCATTGCTGCGATTATACACGTTTGGTGGGGGCAACCGATCCTCTTGACACTCATCGCCGTCATTTGCATCGGGATTCTGATGGGGTTGATGCAGGGTTACCTCGTGGCGTATCAGCGAATCCCAGCGTTTATCGTCACATTAGGCGGATTTTTGGCGTATCGCGGTTTGATGTTAG
Source organism: Candidatus Poribacteria bacterium (assembly GCA_021295715.1). Lineage (NCBI taxonomy): Bacteria > Candidatus Poribacteria > Candidatus Poribacteria bacterium. The sequence continues at coordinate 17,482 of JAGWBV010000055.1, forward strand.
CCTTCACCAGAGGCGAGACCATCCTACTTCCGGACAATTGGCTCAAAGCGATCGGGAACGCCTATCTCTCATCAACACTTGGGTGGGGACTCATGATCGTTGGATTGGGTATCAACGGATACCGCTTTTACCGACAGCGAACCGCCCAACTACAGTACGGTACTGAGCAAACATCCTTAAGAGTTCTTCTATTGAAGGTAGTCGGAACATCCGCACTCATCGTAGCGTTTATCTCCGTAATGAATACTCACAAGGGGATTCCCTTTCCAGTCTGCATACTATTCGGTTTAGCCTTCGTATTCCACTTTATCGCCAACCACACCCGTTTTGGACGTTATGTATATGCAGTCGGTGGAAACGCCGAAGCGGCATACCTCTCCGGAATTAACGTCCGCGGGATTACGTTGCGGGTGTTTGCAACGATGGGTGCGTTAATGGCGATCGCTGGGGTGGTTATGACAGCACGTGTCGGGAGTGCCAGTCCAGAAGCGGGACGGTTGCTGGAATTGGATGCCATCGCTGCGTGTGTTATCGGGGGTGCCAGTTTAATGGGTGGACGCGGGAGCATCTTCGGTGCAATTTTAGGCGCGTTCGTCATGGAAAGCCTCAATAACGGGATGAGCATGGCGAACATGGATGCCTCGTGGCAAGACATAATTAAAGGGATTGTGCTTGTCGCAGCCGTGGGATTCGATATGGCATCCCGGCGACGGTAAAAAGTTCCACAACCAGCATCATCCACAAAATTTCGCTATCCACAGAAAAATTTTTAAACCTTTTCCCCAAAAATTCCCCTCTTTATAACTAAATCTAATTGGGAATTTATCTATGCAATACGATTCATCAACGTACACAGACCTGACAGATGGTGAGCTCATCCAACTCGTGCAAGATGGAGATGAGGAGGCGTTTGCCCAACTCGCAGCACGTCACAGTCCGAGAATTTGGCAACTCGTTGTTTTGAATTCCCGTCAGATCCGCGATGCTGAAGAGATTTTCCAAGACATTTGGATAGCCGTCTGGGAAAACATCAGCGGTTTACGCGAAGTCAGCAGTTTCGGTGCTTGGCTCCGGAAGATAGCCTACACCACCTGTCGAAGGTACTACACTGCCAGCTCGCACACAAGGGGTGAGATCCTGCAGAGCGCAGAGCAACTCGCTGAAACGATTGATCGAGATGTGCTTGCCCGGTTTCGAGAAATGGAACTTCGCGCCGCTGTAACCGAAGCAGTACACGACCTACCAGAGCGGGTTCGGGCGATCGCGGTGCTCTACTACTTAGAGATGTGGACGATGAAAGAAATTGCGACCGAGTTGGGTTTGGCGGTTGGCACCGTCAAGACAAGACTCAGCCAAATCCGGGCACGCCTGCGCGAGGAATTTGGCGTTGAAGAAGTTAAGAGGGGAAGAACTATGGCACATGAAACAGAAGTATCCAAACCGACACGTGACAAACCTAAAGTTTTTGGTGTCGGCGACGCAGGTGGCAATGTTGTCAAACAGATGATTGCCTCCGATTTCAAAGGCGTTGAATTTTACGCTGTTAATACAGATGTGGCGGCACTCCGCACATGCGGTGAAGCGACACAGGTGCAAATTGGTGCTGAAACTACGCAAGGACTTGGTGCGGATGCAAAACCTGAAATCGGCAGAGCGGCAGCTGAAGAAAATTTAGAATCGCTCAACGCCATTGTCGCGGACGCTCGCATGGTTTTCGTTACTGCAGGCATGGGGGGTGGAACAGGGACAGGTGCCGCTCCGCTGATCGCATCCGTCGCCCGAGATCACGGTGCTTTAACGATAGGTGTTGTGACGCTTCCACTTGATTCCGAGGGACAACGCCGCGCCGAATACGCACAACTGGGACTCCATGAACTCCGAGAGAACACCGATGCAGTTATCGTAGTCCCGAATCAGCGGCTTCTTGATACTGTGGACACAGAACCCTCGACGCGTGAAACGTTCCGCATGAGCGATGAAACCGTGTTACTCGGCATTAAAAGCGTCGCCGCTATTATTGTCGAGTCAGGGGGGGTTAACGTTGATTTCGCCGATATAGAGAGCATTATGAAGGACGCTGGCACGGTGTTGATGGGCATAGGGCAAGCATCCGGTGAAAACAGGGCAAGCATCGCAATGGAAACCGCCATCACTTCACCGCTGCTGGACGGGAAAAGCATCGGGAACGCAACTGGGCTGATTGTTAATATTAGTGCCCCGCAGGACTTTATGATGAATGAATTGGATACGGCGATGAAGGTGCTCCAAGACGAAGCATTCGACGCACAGATTATCTTTGGACTGGTCTACAAGGACGACGATCCTGAACCTGAAGGCACGGTTGATGTTACACTCCTTGCAGCTGGGGTTGAGCCACAAAGCGAATCTGCTGTTGCACCGTCCACCCAGCAGCGTGGAGGCTCTCCTGGAGGCGGCACTCGCGTCTCATCTACAACTGCGTCCGAATTTGTTCATCTGCACAACCACAGTGAGTATAGCATGCTCGATGGTGCCTGCCGTATTCCAGATATGGTGGATTGGGCGGTTGAGAATAGTGTCCCTGCTGTCGCACTCACCGATCACGGAAACATGTTCGGCGCATGGGAGTTGTACAGCAAGGCGACAGAGGCGGGAGTCAACCCTATCATCGGTTGTGAGGTGTATGTCGCACACGGTAGTCGGAAGACACTTGGACAAGAACACGGGGATCCCTATCACCTCACGCTGCTGGCAGAGGATGCAACCGGCTACCGAAATCTTTTGGAATTGGTATCCCTCGGATACACAGAGGGCTTCAATCGCAAACCACGCATCGACATGGAAATCTTACGCGAACACCGCGACGGAATTGTCGCGCTAACGGGATGTATTCAAGGACAGGTGCCACAACTCCTTTGCGCGAATCGGCGAGACGAGGCGATCCAGAACTTCAAAACGTTGATGGAGATAATGGGGAAAGGTAATCTCTATGTCGAGCTGCAAAACCACTACATCGACGAGGAGATTAAAGCGTATCCAGTGATGACACAGTTGGCAAACGAGTTCAATCTCCCTATCGTCGGCACAAACGATTGCCATTACCTCCGCAAATCGGATCACGGGATGCACGACATTCGCCTCTGTATCCAGACGCAGAAAACTGTCAACGACCGGCAGCGGCTCCGCTATGATAACCACTTCTACTTCAAAAGTGTTGAGGAGATGCGAGAGGCACTGAAGGATTACCCGCCAGAGGCTATCAGCAATACACTTGCAATTGCGAGTCGGTGCAACCTCGAACTCGACTATCAACAGAATCTGATGCCCAAATACGAGGTCCCCGAAGGGCATACACACGACAGTTATCTGAAGAAATTGTGCTATCAGGGCTTACGTGAAAGGTACGGTCAACTCTCCGAACCCATCCGACAACGCGTCGATTACGAACTGGATATCATCAGACAAGGGAACCACGCCAACTATTTTCTGATTGTGGCGGATTATGTCAACTACGCCCACAAACAAGGGTATCCACTTTCCGCTCGTGGTTCTGCCGCCGGGAGTCTGGTGTTATACGCACTCGGTGTGATTAGTTTTAATCCAATGGATCACGGGTGTCTGTTTGAACGATTTTTGAACCTTGAACGTCTCAGTGTTCCAGATATTGATATAGATTTCGCTGATCGTGCACGAGAACATGTAATTGCGTATCTCGCGAAGAAATACGGAGTGGATTCCGTCAGTAAAGTCGCTACCTTTACCACTTTGGGTGCGAAAACCGCTATCAAGGATGTCGGTCTGAAAAGTTGACAGAACTCATTCCGTCTCTTCCGTATATCACGCTTGATGAAGCCTTGGAACAGGTCCCCGAATTTCAGGCACTTGCTGAACTCCCCGAAAATAGAGAATTGATTGAGATTAGCAGATCGGTGGAAGGTATGAAACGGCACGTCTCCTGCCATACCTCCGCAATTGTCGTCTCAGATGGTCGGTTGACAAATTACGTCCCACTCTTCAAGGATAGACATGACCAAGTCGCGACACAGTTTGAAGGGAAAACCGTCGAAGATGTCGGTATCGTCAAATTTGATTCCCTCGGTTTACGGAGCCTCAGCGAGACGCATGACTGTCTTCAGATGATTGAGGCAAACCATGGTGTCAAGATTACACTCGAAAAGATTCCTTTTGACGATAGGAAAACCTATTCTTTGGTTAGCAACGGACACATCGCTGGTTTATTCCAGTTGGAGACCTCTCCCGGTATGCTTCAGGTTGTCACGGAACTCAAACCCGACAACTTTGAGGAGTTTTCTACAATTATTGCCCTTTATCGTCCGGGGCCGATAGAGAATGGCGATATGCAGCGGTACATGGACCGGAAAAATGGGCTGCAGCCCGTGGAATATATACACCCCGCACTTGAGAGCATACTCAAAAGCACCTACGGTGTCTGCCTTTATCAGGAACAGGTAATGCAAATTGCTCACGACATAGCTGGCTTCACGCTCGCTGAAGGGGACATACTCCGCCACGCAATAAGCAGAAAAATGGGCGGGGAAAACGAGGGGTTGCTCGCGGCACAGCGCGAAAAATTCGTTGAGGGGGCAGTAAAAAAAGGTTTTGATAAGGAAGAGACTGAAAAGGTATTCGAGTCGCTTGAACCTTCTGCACGTTGTGCCTTTAACAAGTCGCATGCAGTTGCTTACTCGATGTTAGCGTATCGCATGGCATACCTGAAAACGCACTATCCACACGAATTTATGGCGGCGGTGATGACCGGCGAGGCAGACGATTCAGCAAAAATTGCCTACTATCGAGAGGCGTGTGAAAAACTCTCTGACTTCTTAGATGTGGAAATCAATCCGCCTCCGCTTGCCGCAAATGAGTCTTGACTTCTATAAGCAATATTAGGTTTTGAGGAAGGGCGGAAGCATAGGAAGATTGGAAGAATCACTATGTTCGTTATCTTCCAACCTTCCAACTTTCCAATCCAATTTCGGATTCAGAACTTGAGCATTAATACTTAAACTTGCTTAAGATTATCTTGCCAAATTCCGTGCCTCTTTGTATTTCTCCTTAGCAAATTGTCCCCATTCCTTGATTTTTTCATTGCGGACAGTTGGATCTTTCCATGCCCCACCTGCCAACTCTATCGCTTCTTCTTCGGTGATTGGCATCTTCGTTAAAACCGCAATCGCTGCGTCCCGTTTCGCCGGGTCCTTACACTTCCGGATCGCCTTCCATGCGTTGACGAGATCCTTATGCGAATTAATAATTAGGACACCGAAAAGCTCGTTGAGGAGATCCCATCGTTTACTACCTTTTTCTGAGTTGTATTGGAAGGGAGTCCCCTCCATCGCAAATGGGTTCGGGACGATACATCGCTCGCCTAATTTGTCATACAGTCCTGATAGTACACTCGCGCGGTTCAAACCACCCTTCCATTTGGGTCCCTCTGAATCGGTGTCGCGGAGCATCCAGAGTTTCTGTGCGTCTTCCGATAAAACAAACTCAAGAAACTTTTGTGCGACAGGTAGATTCGGTGCCCCTTTGAGGATGGCAATAGGATCGGCAGTAACCACCGCGCCATCGGCTGGAACAATATATTGAATTTTGTCCGCGCCGACAATAGCAATTTGGCCGTACGCGTAAAAATCAATTGCGAGTCCATAAATGACTTGTCCTGCAACGACATCTGTCGGAATTGCGTTGGCACCCGCGGAGAAACCGCGAACATTCCCACCAAGTTTGGTCAGGAGTGCGAACCCTTCGTCCCATCCGAGCGTTTGCAGGATAATCTCATACACCATGTGTGCTGAGCCGCTCTCTCTTAGGTCGGCTGCGCCAATTTTACCCAGAAGTGCGATATCACCCAAATCCGCCCATGTCTTGACTTTTGGGAGACGCAGCATTTCGCGCAGCTCCTCATTATGCATGATGCCGAAACTCGATAACGCCGCGCCGTACCACTGATATTCGGCGTCATAGAGCGGGATACCTTGAAACGATTGCGTCATCTGCGCAAGTTGTGGCTCAGGTAGTTTGTAGGCATTCAACCAACCGTTGTTTGAAAGACGGAGATAGTTGTCAGTGCCACCACCAAAGAAAATATCGACACTGATGCCGTCTGGCACGCGCTTAAACTCCGATTCGATGAACCGATAGTTGGAAGAGGTGCCACCTACATCTCGCCAGTCGGTTTTGACTGTTCTACCGGTTTGTTCTTCATACCATTTCTCGAAATTGTTTCCAAATTCCGTCTCAATACCCTCCGGATGTGGCGAGATAATGATAAGTTCGTCTTGTGCGAACAGGACAGCGGGTAGTGCCAAAAGACATAATATAATCCCCCACGCCACAATATGTATACTGCAACGTCCAATGGGTTTTAAATAGGGCATATTTTCGTTCTCCTTAGTAATACTTAAATACATGCAATTATGGTGAAAATGTTGGTTGCTGATCTAAAATATATGGAATCGGATTCACCCACCTCTTTTTTTCTATCTCATAAACCGCATAGTGTAGGTGTGCCCCCGTGCTACGACCGGTATTTCCGACATAGCCGATAATCTGATCGCGCGTCACTTTTTGTCCGACTTTCAGACCATCTGCGTAATCTTTCAAATGTGCGTATAACGTTTTGAGCCTGTTTCCCTCATGGTTAATCTCAATCGTCTTTCCTAAATAGGTGCCCCTTTCAATCTTCGCAACTGTTCCATCGGCAGCAGCGATAACGGGAACTCCGGATCGGGTTTTAATATCCAACCCTTGGTGAAATTCACGTCTCTTCGTTAGTGGATGGGTGCGCCACCCAAAACCAGAAGAATACCAATAACCGTATTTCTCTCCGTTTTCCTGTTGAAGTTTCACGGGTAAAATCGAAGGATGTCCGTCGAGATGTTTTTGATGTTCGCTCACGTAGTTATAGAGAGGTAGAATTTCATGCTTCAGGATGCTGGGGGTTAGCGAGTCCGTTTTTTCGTGTGTATTATCTGAGTTTTCCTGTTGAGCATTGACTGACCCTTCACTCCCTTCGTCCACCCAAGGGACACTACTACCTCCGCCGCCTTGCCCGAGGATCCCTAAAGCCTGCTGAATCTTTTCCGCCATCTGGCGGATATCTTTCATCTCTTCATTGACACCAGCGAGCTCCAAGTCGACCTGAAGTTTTGCCTGCGATAATTGCTCAAAATTTTCCAGACTTGTCTGTAGTTTTTGTACGGAACCAGATCCCTGCTAAGACTAAAAGTGAGACAGTGCATACGAAAAGTAGAATGTGTCCTTTGCTGATTGCGTGCTGGCGAACTGCGTTTTCACGAGATGACATCAGAATAACGGTGTACATCAAGTTAATCCTCCTTTGTCTCTTCAATATATATGCCTAAGATTGTTTTACAAGCGCGAAACAATCGCGGGCATTTTCCAAACAAGAACGATGATACCACCAAGTAGAATAAGGTACCACACAATCAACATTCGAATACGTGTTCCTTTGAAAATACGATGTTGAGAACGCCTCAATTTCACGATCGCTCCTTAATTCTTTGCCACTTTTTTTATAGCCTGGAGTTGAGAAATACCGTACTCGAAGACTTCCACTATATTAAATTCATAGCCTTCGTATTCAATTTTTTCACCTTTTTGTGGAAATCGCCCGAGCAACGCAAGAATAAAGCCTCCGATAGTATCACACCAGTCTGTAGGAATTTGCGTGTTTAATGATACATTAACATCGACAATTAACGCTCGCGCATCAATACGCCACTGATTGTTTCCGAGTTTTTCAAGGCTGGGCGTGTTCCGTTTGAGATTAGCCGTTATGTTGCCTACAATCTTCTCTAAAATATCTATCAGTGCTACAATCCTTACACAACTTCCGTGCTCGTTAAGGACAATCGCAACTGGTATCTCGGATTGGCGCAATTCACCCAATAGATCCATAGCAGACTTAAGTGGAGGCACATAAGGTTGGTTCTTTACAAATGGCGATAAATCATCGGAATGTTGCTCAGTGGTCAGGATGTCCATAGCATCAACGACTCCGATCAATCGGTCAACACGTTCGTTATAAATAGGGATGTAACGATAATTGAACGTTCTACAAAAATTGGGTACCTCAGAAGGTGTTGATCTTACCTTCAGCAGATTAATTTCCGACAGCGGCATCATCACTTCCTGTGCTGTCAATGCTTTCAGATCGAACACCGAGCGTAATAATCGGGCTTCATGCTCCGGAAATACCTGAATATTCTCCAGAAGTAACGTCCCAAGTTGTTCGCGTGTAGGACTCGTCTTTCGTTTCAAGTTCCCTATACGTCATCTTTTTTGAGCCTTCGCTTCTTCTTCGTTGTAGGCAACAAGCGCGTTAGATTTGACTAACTCTGTTTTCCCAATCTTCTGATTATGAACAGTAGCCATATAATAATCCTTTTATGTTTGGGCAACAAGCGTCAGTTCCGTTTTGCCACCGAGTCCTGCAACAACAGGGAATGTTTTCTCACCTGGTTTTCCATCTTTCGGCACATACCGGACCTGCGGTGAGAAGTAAGCGTACAACGCCGTGTTTCGAGGGTTAGGTGTAGTGTTTGGTCCGGAACCGTGTACCATTAAACTATGGAAAAATAGACCACTTCCCGCAGAAAGTGGGACATCCATCTGTTGTTTGGCAACCTCCTTCCGATCAGTGAGTTCTGAACCCTGCTGACGGGCGATATGTCCCCACGACTGCATTCCCCACAGATGGCTTCTTGGAATTACCTTGAAACAACCGTTTTCAACTGTAGCGTCATTGAGTGCAATACTCACGGTAACAAGGTTTGGAGGTTCCATGGGCCAATACGCTGAGTCTTGATGCAACCCGTGCGAAGAGCCATGAAACGCCGGTTTGAACATCAATGTACTTCTGAAGAGCAGTAGGTCGTCCGTTCCAATAAGTTCTTGAACGACTCTTATGAGTTTCGGATGTTGTGCGAGGTCCCGAAAAACTTCGGAGTACTGGCGCGTATTTTCTGCCTTCCGCAGCACGGGTAAATTGTTCTCTTGTGTTTCGTCTTTGGCAAACGGTTCACGCTGTACGTGCCGACGCGCAACCTCTGCCCGTTCCTTCTCTGCATCGGACTCGTGTCCTGCAGCAAACTGATGCAAACGGTGGATCTCCGTCTGGCACGTTTCCAGTTCTGCTGCTGATAGCAGGTTCTCAACGACGAGATAACCTTCCTTTTCAAAAAACGCTTTTCGCCCCTTCAAGTCCATTTTATCCTCCGATTAATTGTTTAACTTCCCAGACAATACTTGAAATCGCAAATCCGATATAGACACATGAAGCGATGACCATCATGAAGGTAGAAAGCCGTTTCGGTTTTGCGAAATCAGGCAGAAAACGATAGTTCATGTAAAGGGTAAGCGGCACATAAATCGCCATAGCGAAACCGCCCATATACGCCGCATTGAAGAGAAATCCTAATTCACTGACGTTTAACTGCTCCATAACGAAGGTGATTACGCACCCACCGACAATCCAGATGCCCGCAATAAGGAGATACCACCAACTTAAACTTCGTCTTTGTGCCCCTCGAAAGTTGGTATAGATAATATCGGAAACGGAGCGCGACACGCCATCAACGAGGGCGAGTTGCGTGCCAAAAAGCGTCGCAACACCAACCAATAAGAAGATTCGCTGTCCCACCACGCCCCAGATTTCGCCTAATATCCGCGCTTCATCGTAGATGAGTTTACCTTGTTCAGGGACAATTCCTTGGGGATGTAAAACCGCGAGCGCGCCGAAAATAAAAAGTAGAATCGTGAATGTGTTGAGTGCCCAAAAGAACAGTATCTGGTCTTTTTTCACATATTGCCACCATTCGATGAAGCGTTTTCGGTTTTCCTCCGTCGCCTCAAAGAGAAACCCCGTCGCGGGCACCTTTTCGCTCCTGCCTCGAAGTGGGTTCTGTAGCCCCGGCAGCTGCGCACCCATACCGATGTTTTTATCCCGGAGATAGAACGTGTAAAAGAGATTTGCTGTCCCTCCTGCGCCTGCGAAAACGAACGCACTAAACAATTTTTTCACCGACATGCCTGGGTCTATATATCCAACATTTATCAGACCAGAACCGAGTTTCTGCCATGTTTCCATTGAACCGACAGCGATGGCAACCAGAATTAACCCAATCGTTACAATGCCAACGAGCACCTCAACCGTCCGTTCAACGGATTGGTAAATCATCTTCGGTCCGAAAAGGATGGCTGCGACCCCAGCAAACGTCACGATTGTCCAGAAGGTATCAGAACCCCAACCCCCAGGTCCAAGTATGAGTGCTTTGAGTGCAAGTCCCGATGTCCGTGCCCATCCGGGGGCAATCCAACCCACCACAGTGAGTAGGATGAACAACGGGGCAAAGCCTCGCCAGATACGGTTGTACCCCGTATACACTGTCTCGCCTGTGGCGATCGTCCAGCGGCCCACTTCAAAGTTTATCCAGAGTTGCAGGAATACACCGAGCACCGCCGCCCAGATCATGCTCCCACCATACTCAGCAGCGATGAGAGGCCAAATCACGCTCTCACCCGCACCAATCGACAGACCGACTAAGATAGCACCAGGACCCGCAATTTTCCAAAAAGGTAGATGTTTCTCTGGCAATTCGACGATCCTAAAATCGTCAAGCGGTTGATAAATCTTAGACATTTTAATTTACCTTGCGGAGTAATGAAGTGAATGTGAAACTTTGACGCGTATGCCTCAAATCCGCCCTCCACTACGTTACGGGCTTACGATTTGGCTTTATCTTGAATTCTGTGTCCGAGGACAGCCGCCTGCATTCTCACTGCGAAGCAGGCGCAGGCGGATATGAGCGAAAACCATCAATAGACAAATAACTTCATTTAACGTCTTGTGCGTCATTAAAAAACTATTTCAGGACCGCCTCATGTAAGATTTCAACAGGATGCTTCGGTTGCACACCCGTCCCATGTTCCAGTTGGTGTCTACAAGAGAAGCCCGCAGCACTGAGCGCAAAACTGCCCGGCGGTTTCTCACGGACAGCCTCAAAAAGTCTCAATTCGCCAATTTTCATAGAGAGATCATAGTGTGCCTTCTCATATCCGAACGCACCTGCCATGCCACAACAACTCGAATCAATCACAGTGACATTGTGTTCCGACGGCAAACTTAACATCTTCACAGTCGGCTGAGTACCGACGAGTGCTCGCTGATGACAATGTCCGTGCAGCAGGATATCACGCGGTTCTGTTGAGAATTCCAAGGGCAATTCACCCTTGTCAGCAAGTTGGACAAGAAATTCCTCAAACGAACAGGTCCCCTCAGCAACACGTTTCGCGTCGGGTGTGCCGATCAACTCGACGTAATCATCAATGATAGCAGAGGTACAACTCGGTTCACACCCAACAATTGGAATTCCCGCGTCAGCATAACCGCGAAGCGCGTCAATATTGTAACTTGCATTCGCAACGGCTCGGTCCAGCATTCCTTCCGAAATAAGAGGTCGTCCACAACACCTTTTCTTCGGCAGTAACACTTCAAATCCACACGCTTCGAGCAACTCCACCGCAGCTTTACCAATAGAAGGCTCGCTGTAGTTCATAAAGGTATCCGAGAAGAGAACCACCTTTTTATCCGATGTTCGTCGGGATTTTCGCTTTCGGAACCACTGTTCATGGGTAGGACGCACGAAGGTCGGCATATCGCGGCGCCGATCAACACCGATGAGTTTCTCAGCGACCCATTTGGAAAACCCAGTGTTGACTGCCCAGTTCGAGAAAGGTGAAAACATTGATCCTAAGGGCGCGAGCGCACCGATTTCACCGAACAAACGCCGGTGCAACGGTAAGCCGTTTACTTTGTGATAATGTGCAAGGACTTCATACTTAATCTTCGCCATATCTACATTCGATGGACATTCCGCCTTGCACGCTTTGCATCCCAGACATAAGTCTAAAACTTCTTGGAGCCGTTCACTTGTGAGTTCTGTATGTGGCAACGCCCCTGAAATGATCGATCGGAGCGCATTTGCACGACCCCGTGTCGAGTGTTCCTCTTCTCGTGTGCCAATAAAGGAGGGACACATAGTGCCTGTTAGTGTTTTTCGACACGCGCCGACACCGTTGCACATTTCAATTGCCCCACCAAATCCGTCTTGACTGGAGAAATCGAAGTAAGTATCAATCTTAATGGTGTTATAGTCTCTGCCGAAGCGTAGATTCTCTGTCATCGGTGGTGCATCAACGATTTTACCCGGATTCATAATCCCCTTCGGATCAAACGCTCTTTTCACTTCAGCGAGGGCTTGATATATCTGCGGACCGAACATGCTCTCTATCCACTCACTGCGGACGAGACCATCACCGTGCTCGCCGCTCATCGCACCGTCTAATTCCATGAGCAAATCGCGAACCTCACGAGCGATGTCGTGCATCTTCTGAATATCGGTTTCGGATTTGAGGTTGACGATCGGACGGTTGTGCAATAACCCAACGCTCGCATGCGCGTAGTAGGCAGCAGTAGTCCCATGTGATGTAACAATCTCATCAAATCTGCGGACGTATTCCGGTAAATTCTCTATCGGTACTGCGGCATCTTCGACGAAACCAACCGGCTTCGCATCACCCTTCATACCCATTAGCAAACCGAGTCCTGCTTTCCGAGTCTCCCAGACGCGGGACTTCTCCTCAGCGGTGAAACAGTGGACGAAGGCATAACCGAAACCAGTGCTTTTCAGCGTCTTTTCGAGCTTATCTAATTGCGACTCCAATTCCGCTTGTGTCTCACCGTAAAATTCAACAGCAAGCAATGCAGCGGGTTCGCCTTGTATAAAAGTAGTAAGCCGCGAAAATTGCAATGAACCCCGCGCCATATCGAGGATTGTCTTATCTATGAGTTCTACGGCAGTTGGGTTACATTCCAGGATGGGTTGCATCGCCTCCATAGAGCCAACAAGGGACTCGAAATGCACAACACACAAAGCGGTCAGTTTAGGAATCGGCACGAGGTTTATTGTTGACTCAAGAGTCGTTGCAAGTGTGCCTTCAGATCCGACAAGAATTTTCGTCAAACTAAACGGACGATTTTCGTCACATCCATCGCGACGATAAGGCGTAACCTCTTTTGAACCAGAATTTGGAACAAACTCATCAAGGTTGTAACCCGCGACGCGACGCAAGATACGAGGATAACGTTTACGGATCTCGGCTTCGTTGTCCGCGCACACTCGGCAAAGTTCACGATAGATATTTGCCTCTAATGTATTGCCTTGTTTTTTAGTCTCTAATTCTGCAATCGAAATGGGGGATGCTGTGATTTCATCAGCGTTGGAAAGAACTAAGTCAAGCGACATGACGTGGTCAATGGTTTTACCGTAGATGAGGGAATGCGAACCCGCAGAGTTGTTTCCGATGGTACCACCGACGTTCGCTCGACTGCTCGTGGCAACATCAGGTGCATACATCAAGCCGTGAGATTTTAACTTGTGGTTCAGTTCGTCTAAAACGATACCGGGTTGCACGCGCGCCCAATGCTCTGCAACATTTACCTCAAGGAGTTGGTTCATGTATTTGGACATGTCCAACACGATCGCCTCACCGACGCTCTGGCCAGCGAGGCTTGTGCCGCCACCGCGTGGAAGGATCGGAATGTTGTGTTCTGCCGCGATTTGCACAGTCTTAATAACATCTTGGCTATCTTTCGGAATTACAACGCCTATCGGCTGTATTTGATAGAGGCTCGCGTCCGTGCTATAGAGTGCTTTAGAATACAAATCAAAGCGTACCTCTCCTGCAAGCGTATTAGATAATTGTTGTTCAAGGGATTCCGATATAGAAGGGGCCATATTTATCGTCCAAAAAGCTGTAAACATCGCAAGAGATAACCGCGACTGTTATTTTTTATCCTCCCCAAAAAAATTTGACATTGCTACCCGCGTAAAGTATAATTAAGCATACGGTGCCCCTGTGGTGGAATTTGGTATACACAGCAGGTTGAGGGCCTGTGCCTTAATTGGCATACTGGTTCGAGTCCAGTCGGGGGCATCTTCCTTTTTTGGGTTCCAGATTCTAATTCCAGTTGCCACTTACGAAGTACCCTCAAGCAACTCCTGATATACCCGATAAGTCTGTGCCGCAATCGTTTCCCATGTGAAGTCCTTGACGCGGTTAAGCCCACCTTCAATTAAATCGTTCCGAAGACGGGCATCGTGTGTGATGCGATGTATCCGTTCTGCCAAAGCCTTCATATCCCCCTCACGGAAGGTAAGCCCCGCGTTATCAATCACGTGCGGAATCTCGCCAGAATCTGAACCGATAACCGGCACTTCACATGCCATTCCTTCGATAAGCACCCTACCGAAGAATTCTACCCATCCGGGTGTCGTCCGAGAGGGCAGCACCAGTGTATCCATACAATTAATATAGGCGGCTACCTCTTCAGGAGGCACCGCGTCTATCCACACAATGTGCCCAGAAATTCCAAGGGTTTCGGCAGTTTTTTGAAAACTGGGTTTATCTTCACCGCGCCCGACGATTAAAAGTTTATATGTGCGCGTCGTATCTTGGCTTACAAGGTGCGCCACAGCCTCAAGAAGCGTCTCGATTCCCTTCATCCGAAGCAATCTGCCGACGTAGCCAATGACAAAACAATCGCTGAGCTGCAATGAAGCTCTCAACTTGCTGACATCCATTTTATAGAAATGTCGCACGTCAACGCCATTCGGAAACGGGGTTTGCTGTCCGGTGTAACCGCGTTGGGTTAAGATCTTACCAGCATTCACACTCAGCGGGAAAGCTCTATCTGTTTCTCGAAAGACACGGCGTTCAATCCATACAGGTAAAAAGCCAAATCGCTGCTTGGTCGGTATACTGAGGGATGTGCGAAAAATAAAACGACTGTTTGGACAATATTTTCGTTTCAACCGAACTGTCTGTAGAGCATTGAGGCTCCACGCCTCCTCTTCTAAGTGGATAATATCCGGTTGAAAATCTCGGAAGTGAGGTTTCACATCCTGGTGATAGTAGAAACGACTACCATACCCCGAGAATCGTATTGGACATGGAAATTCTTCACACGGCGTATCCGACTCCGGCTCAAAGACAATATTTTGGAAACTTTCATACCAACGTGCAGGAACCACAACCCGTAATGTGACATCCGGACGTTCCGCGATAAGAGCGAACTTTCGTCGGTACGGCTTCATAATATAGGAATGAGAAAGGACTAAGACACGCACGAGTAATTAAGTCCCTAAACACTCCCAAAGATTCTCGGGCTCACTGATTCCTCAGCTTCAGAGGCATCGGTGTCCGATTCATTGCTTTCAGTCTCAAAAGTGATTTCATCGCTGGTATCTACTGGGCTTTCATCCGAGGCAACGAGAACATCCATCAAGCCCTCAAGTCTTTCGCGGATCTCTGATCGTTCATCCGAAACGCTTGCCCGCTCTGAGTCAAGTTCCTCCGTAAGATCGGTATTACGATCTTCAAGATCTTGAATCTGTGCATCGCGTTGCAATAGATCACTGTTGAGTCGGGCAACTTCAGCCTCGAGTTCTAACTTTTCTGCTCTCAGTTCCTGAACAGTTGAAATCGCAAGTTCAACACGTTCCTCCAGCAGCGATACAATACTTTGTTCTAATGCGTCAGACATATTAATTCCTCCAAAGTGGTATGTTTATTAATTCGCGGCGGATTTGCGATTCTCCACCGCAGCAGTAACACTCGTTTCAATCAGTGATAGATGCTCAACATCTGCCCAATCTGGACATTCATGGACGTAGTGAAAAAGGTACTGTTGTGCGTACCCCACACTATCCCCGAAATAGGTGTGCGCAAACTCGCGTATCTCATGATACGTAGCACGCCGGCGCAAATAAAGTGTCTCAAAGATTCGTTTTATCCAAACATCAATCGGTAGTGCTGCAAGATGCCCAAGCGAAAATAAACAGATACAATCGGCGACTTTCTCACCTATACCGTTTCGGCGCATTAATTCACGCTTTGCCGCAGGATACGACATTTCCTTCACCGCCGTGAGTTCAAGTTCACCACTAACAACTGCTGCCGCAGCCTCTCGAAGATAACTCGCTCGGTAGCCGGTACCACACGCGAGAAGTTCGTCCTCTGTGGCAGCCGCGAGTGCTTTTGGACTCGGAAAACTATAATCCACGTAACCTGCAAACGCCAACTGTTCACCAAAACGCTCGGAGAGTCGGCGGATGATCCCACGAATCCGGGATACATTGTTGTTCTGAGATAGAATGAAAGATGCTACCGTTTCCCAAAGTTCTTGGTTCAGAATGCGCATCCCCCAAAGTTTCTCGATTGTCCGATGCATATACGCATCGTTGTCAGCTTCAGCGAGGATCTTTGGAACATCGCGATCAAGATCAAGATAATGTCGGAGAAATGGTGCGAAGGTAGTCGTATCCTCGGTCGTAGAACTCTCCACACGCAAGGTAGTTCCTACTTGACAAATTTTGAGGATGCGTCCCTCCACAACACCGTAGTAGGCGTCATCTATTCGATTCCATCGAAACGACTGTCCGGATTCTAAGGTATATTTCAAGCTAAAATCTGTTGCATCCCGAATCTGCATCGTGTATCTTGCTAAGTTTTGGTAAGCACTTGTAAGCAACGCCCTTGATGTTTGCTAATTTGCTAATTAGTATATAGCAAATTTCAAAAATTAGCAAATTTTTATTCTCTGTCCCAAAATCCACTCTATTTTCAGGGACCTGATTTGACATTTCGCTTGGTTACGGGTATAATATTAACACTTTTGTCTGACAGTAATAGAAACTGTAGTAAAGTCGAAAAATATGTAGACAGTTGCTCAACGAAACAACCCTTCCCGCCGCTGGCGAGGATTGTATCCTCGCCTCTTTCGAGTGTCTCATTAATTCTAAACTTTACTATAAACAGGAGATACCTTGTAAAATATGATTATCTTTCTACGCGAAAAATTTATTGCGCAACTCTTTATGTGGATAATCGCCATTGTGTTCCTTGCAGGGACAGTGTTCCTCTATAGCAATACGCGGGGCGGAGGCGAAGATCCTGAAGGAGAAGTCGTTCTCAGAATTAATAACATAGAAGTCAAGCGCGGAGAGTTTGAGAGTGCCGTCGCCAATGCCTTGGAAACTCAAAGACGAAACCAGAGATTCGGTGCGCTGGACCGAGAGGAAACGCAAAAATCGGTAATTGATCGCTGGGTACAGCAAACCATACTTGGGAGTGTGGATATCGGTCCTGCTGAAATAGAACGCTACATCCGAAGCGACACCACCCGAGTCGAGCAGTACAATCTTTACCAACAATTCGGGGCAGTAGACCTCTATACAGAGAATGTTCGTTTACAACTGAGTTCCGCCGCACTCCGAGATAGTGTTCAGTCGCTTGAGTTGATAACCGATACTGAAGCAGAACAAGCATATCGACTTGAATCAGACAAGGCAAAAGTTAAATTTATTGAGTTTAAGCATAGCGATTATGTCGCAACGACTGAAGTAGATGAAACAGAAGCAGAGGCGTACTTTGAGGAAAATCGGGATAACTATAAATCGGAAGAACAGGTGAATGTAAAGTTTATTAGGGTAAATCCTGCTGTTCTCGTTTCAGAAGAAGACATTGCTGCGTATTATGCGGAAAACCAAGCGGAGTTTACGACACCCGAAGTGGTTAAAGCACGTCATATCTTGAAAAAATTTCCTGATAATGCGACCGACGAACAAAAGGCGGAAACCAAAACCGCCGCAGAGGAACTCCTCAAAACTATCAACGCTGAACTTGAAGCAGGTGCGGATTTCGCAGAACTCGCAATGACGCATTCAGAGGGCCCTTCCGGTGCGCAAGGTGGTGCCTTAAGAGGCGGAAACCCAAAACTTCCGCCCGGAGACTACTTTGCACGTGGGGACATGGTCAAACCCTTCGAGGAGACAGCTTTTGACATCTTGGAACCAGGAGCAGTCAGCGGTTTAGTCGAAACACAATTTGGGTTTCACATCATCAAGTTGGAAGAAAAGAGAGCACCAGAAGTTCAACCTTTCGACCAGGCCCAATACGAGATCCGACAAAAACTCGTTCAAGTCAGCGGCGTTGATGAAGCAAAAAAAGTTTCATCCGACCTTCTGTATGAAATCGAAATTCACGATTATGACGCGGCTCTTGCACTTGAAAGATACAAGGAGCTTTCCCTCATCGCGCTGGAAACCGGGTTCTTTAGCCGTGATGTTACAACTATTCCACAGATTGGCGCAAGATGGGGGTATCAAGGGTTAATCGAAGAACTCTTTGATATGGAAGTGAACGTAATAAAGGTTATTGAGGCGAAAAGGTCGGATGGAGAAAGAGTAGAAGCCTATTTTGTCGCCACCGTTCTTGAGAAAAAACCGGCGACGATTCCACCGTTTTCGGAAATCAAACCACAGGTCTTCAGCGATCTGAAAACAGAAAAATCCAAAGAGCGTGCCTTTGCGGATGCACAAAATCTGGTCAATAAACGGGCGGACACCACATCGCTGGATGTCTTATTGGAAAAGTATGATGCGCCTGAAGGCTTAGAGGTAGACCAACTTTCTGTCCAGGAAAGTAACCTTTTCGCACTCAGTCCAAACAGCGATTATATTGCAGGTATGGGAAGTTCGACTGAAACTATGTTTGCCGCATTTCGGATGAAGGTTGATGAGATTGGGGGTCCCTTCAAAGGGAGCAATTCTGTCTATATTGTCCAACTCGTTGAGCGGGAAGAACCTGACATTGAAACGTTCCAAATGGACCCGGCTGAGAAAGCGCGGCATCGTCAAGCTCTCATCCAAGCGAAGAAACGGGAAACATATCTGAATTGGTTCGCTGCACGCAAAAAGGCGAGTGAACTTTGGATCCATCCAGATTATCGTTAATTCAACGCCAGTTTGAAAATTAGTCTGTAGGTTGGGTAGAGCGGTAAATACACCGAAAGAATCGCAGAATGTGGAGAGATATACCGTTTTTCAAGACACTTTCTGTGTCAATATATCAAACTCACGTTTAATTCAGGAGTTCGTAGAAGAAATTGCGGCGTTTGGGAGTATAACCCAACTCGCTTATGGTGCGTTCGATCTCCTCAATCGGCATGCAATAGACGGTTCCAGCTTTGCTGACAACGTTTTCCTCTATCATTGTACCACCCATATCATTTGCACCGAATTTAAGTGATAATTGTCCGATCTTCGGACCTTGGGTTACCCATGAAGATTGAAAGTTATCGAAGTTATCCAAGAACAATCGCGAAATAGCAAGCGTTTTGAGATATTCAAAACTTCCTGCAGGTGGTATATGATCCATACGAGTATTGGCGGGTTGTAGCGACCAACAGATAAATGCTGTGAATCCACCTGTCTCATCTTGTAAATCGCGCAGTCTGACGAGGTGCTCAACACGTTCGGTGTAGCTCTCTACATGCCCATACATCATCGTCGCACTCGACTTGAGTCCAACTAAATGTCCCTGACGCATGACCTCCAGCCACTCATCAGCGGTGCATTTCTTAGGGCTAATCTCATTACGGGCATGGTCAGTGAGAATCTCTGCACCGCCGCCAGGGATCGAATCAAGCCCAGCATCTCGCAACCGGATGAGCATTTCTTGCAACGACATACGGTTTATTTTGGCAAACCAGTCCAACTCTGGTGGGGAAAACCCATGGATATGAATGCGGTAATTTGCTTTGATCCAACGGAGGAGATCTTCGTACCAGTCAAGTTTGAGTTTCGGATGCAATCCACCTTGCATGAGAATCAACTCACCGCCAAGATCCAGTGTTTCCTGTATCTTTTTCCCCAGTTCTTCCCGCTCCATAACATAAGCGTCAGGGTCTTGACGATGGCGATAGAAAGCACAAAAATCGCAGTCAACATAACACCAATTGGTATAGTTGATATTTCGGTCAACAATGTAAGTGACGTAACCTTCGGGATGTTTGCGTTGCCGGGCAATATCTGCAGCGTGCCCCAGAGCGAGTAAGTCGTGGCTCTTAAAAAGCGTCAAGCAGTCATCAAAGTCTAACCGTTCGCCCGAAAGCGATTTCTCAAGGATAGGTTGGATGTTTGTATCCATTTACAAGTTTCCTTAATCCATAAAGTATACTGATGCCAAATCTAATGTTGCAATTCTAACACTTTATAACCTGTTTGTCAACTTTTCTGCCATTTTAATTTGACTTTTGCAGGAAATTAAGTATAATTGTAACACGTTTGTTCTGAATCTGTATTTAAGTAAGGAGAGACAAAATGAGCGAAGTGGTTTACAATGAAGACTTAGTGAAACGCGTATCAAATAAATACCTCGCAGTGAATATTGCCGCGAAGCGCGCCAGAGATATAAACGCAGATGGTTTGCCTATTGCGCCTTCAAGCACTGCAGATAAAAGGAAGAAATCTGTCGCCGTTGCAACGCAGGAGTTGGTTGAAGGGAAACTTCACTTTGAAAGAAGCGAGGTCAAAGCACCCGCTCAGAATACGCCGTCGATTTTTGCCGACTCGCAGGATTCAGAAGATGGGAGTGATATATTTGATGAAGAACTCCTCGCACGCGAAGGTGATGCTGACCCAGAGGAGCGTGAGGAAGGTATTTAAGGCTCTTCAATGGCGGAAATTGCTCCTACCCAACTAACCTCTTGCCAAAAAAAACGCCAAAAAAATTGAAGGCACTTGACAATTCCCAATAAAGTGGGTATAATTAAAAGTGCTGCTGACGTGGCTCAATGGTAGAGCAAGTGATTTGTAATCACTAGGTTGGAGGTTCGATTCCTCTCGTCAGCTTTTTTAATGGGGGTATGCTAGAGCGGTCAAATAGGGCAGACTGTAAATCTGTTGGCTATGCCTACGGTGGTTCGAATCCATCTGC
>JAGWBV010000055.1:38474-43960 GCA_021295715.1 Candidatus Poribacteria bacterium
ATGCGGGAGTAGCTCAGCTGGTAGAGCATTGGCCTTCCAAGCCATGTGTCGCGGGTTCGATTCCCGTCTCCCGCTTGTTGGTGTTTTTTATTTTCGCCGATGTAGCTCAGTCGGTAGAGCGCGTCCTTGGTAAGGACGAGGTCACCGGTTCAATTCCGGTCATCGGCTCCACTTATCGAAAGTAGAGTGCTTATTATGCCCAGAGACATTGTAATATTAGCATGTGATGTATGTAGCCAGCGGAATTATGTGACGACCCGGAATCGTCGGACAAACCAAAATCGATACGAACGGAAGAAATACTGTCGTTTCTGTCGAAAACATACATCCCACAAGGAAACACGATAACTTTTTGGGTAGGGGACGTAGACAACACCGCTCTGATCGTCAAATCGGTGTGCAGTTTCCTATACAAAACTTGCAGGCCAGTAGCTCCAACGGCTAGAGCGTCGGTCTCCAAAACCGAATGTTGGGGGTTCGAATCCCTCCTGGCCTGAATTACATTCAGGGAATAAATCAAGAATGGCAAAGAGTGTCTAAGCCAGATGCCAAAGAAGTCCAAGGCAGCACCATTACTGTTATCATTGCTTCCGCCGTGTTAGGACTTTTCATCGGGTTAGTCGATGGTAACTCCGCTTTTCCAAAGTGGAGCAACCCGCTGGGTTGGATCTTTCTGGTGGCTCTTCCAATCGTTGTTTACTTTATTACGCGAAGTTGGGAGAATCAACCGCAAAGTGTTAGAGAAGCCGAAGTGTCTGGGGGTAGCGGCGGGAATCGGAAAGTGATAGCGGCAGCAATAGCCTGTATCCCTTTAATCGCTGTACTCGTAAGCCAGTATGTCCTCAGTAATCCCCTTGAAGGTTTCGGTATGGCTTTCCTCAGAACGCTCTTTATTCGTTAATCGTAATGTGCATACGCTGGTGAATCAGAATATGGATGGATACTGGTACGTTGTTCAAATATACACTGGACATGAGAAAAAGGTTAAACTGACGCTCGACAACATGATCGCCAGGGAAGACCTACAGGACGAAATCCTGCAGGTGAATGTCCCAGAGACTGAGGTTGTAGAGATTAAAGATGGTCAACGGAAAGAGAGCCGGCGTCCATCTTATCCGGGGTACGTCCTTGTGAATACCACCCATCAACTCGGTCCACATGTCGACAATCCGATTGGGCAAAGGAGTTGGACTCTCATACAAGAGACACCGGGAGTCATGAACTTTTTAGGTCCCACCTTACATCCATCACCGCTGAGTCCGGATGATGTCGAAGCAATGCTTCAGATGTCAACCGAGGAAGAGGAAGTCCTACCAGTACCCGCAATGGAATATGAAATAGGCGATAAGGTCAAGGTGATAAACGGTCCGTTTAGTGGATTCCCGGGCGAAATCGAAGAAATTGACATGGAACACCAACGATTACGCCTCAGCATCTCACTTTTCGGTCGCTCCACCTCCGTTGACTTGGGCTTACTCGAAGTGGAAGAATTGAACTAAACGCAAACGGCGTAGTTTAATATTGTGAGTTCACGCCGTCTTCCTGTAAAACGCAACTTGGAACGCTCACAACCGAAAATAGGGAAAAACAATGGCAAAGCAAGTAGCAGGTGAAGTTAAACTCCAGTTAGTCTCCGGACAGGCGACACCACAACCCCCGGTTGGTCCCAGTCTCGCACCTTACATGATTAATCTGCAGGAGTTTATCAAATCGTTTAATGCCCAAACGCAGCATCAAATCGGAATGGTGGTGACAACCGTCATTACTTGTTATAGTGATCGGTCGTTTAGTTTCAGCGTAAAGTCACCACCTGCCGCAGTCTTACTCAAATCCGCAGCAAAGATTGCTAAAGGCTCTGGTGAACCCAATCGGAATAAGGTCGCTTCCGTTACAATGGATCAAATTCGAGAAATCGCACAGACGAAATTACCCGACTTAAATACGACAGATTTAGATGCAGCAATGCGAATGGTAGAAGGAACTGCTCGCAGCATGGGACTGACGATTAGTTAGCGAGGCTTATCCATCTGACAAAGCACAGCATCGTGGATATATGGATAAGTTCACTCTGAAACGGGGCTATAGAGATATGCCCATGGAGAACAACATGGCGAAAAGAGGGAAGCGATACCGCGGCATCAACGAACACGTAGACAGACTGCAACTTTACACGATAGACGAGGCTGTCTCGCTCGTGAAAAAAACAGGCAGCGCAAAATTTGATGAAACCGTGGATTTGGCATCGCGTCTTGGCGTAGATGCCCGACAGTCAGACCAGAATATCCGAGGGACTGTCGCACTGCCACACGGGACAGGAAAATCTGTTCGTGTTGTCGTCTTCGCCCAAGGCGACCCAGCACGACAAGCCGAAGAAGCCGGGGCAGATTTCGTTGGAACCGACGATCTCGTCGATAAAATTGTTGACGGATGGCTCGATTTTGACGCAACAATTGCAACACCGGACTTAATGCGGAATATCATGCCCAAACTTGGACGAATCCTTGGACCGCGAGGCTTAATGCCTAACGCCAAAGCTGGTACTGTCACAATGGATGTCGCCGAAACCATCCAAGATATCAAAGCTGGACAAATTGAATACCGAGTAGAACGTTCTTCCGGCGTTGTTCAGGTCCCAATCGGCAAAGTCTCATTTGAGGAAGAAAGTATTAAACAGAACCTCAACGCAGTGATGGGTGCGCTTGTTGCCGCTCGTCCGTCAGCAGTGAAAGGCAGATATATTCGGAGCGTTGCTATATCGGCAACAATGGGAGCTGCTATACGGATAGATCCGCAGCAATTTGCATAATCCGAACGGGATACGGTATGGAATAGTCCTACAACTGAATAGAGTCGTAGAACGTAGGTGCCATCGGCTTAATTGCCTACCGAGGCTTGAGAGGAACACAACGGATAGTGGACGATTGAAGCGTCCGTGAAATCTCGTTGTTCGCTGTTTATTCCTCTTTGGATGTAAGCCTCCAGGCACCTGGGGGCTTTTTGCATGCAATCGTATACCGAATTGACAGGTGTATATGGAAACCAAGGCATCGCGCTACGGTTACTATACAATCGACATAGAAAGGAACTGAAACATGCCGAATCAGGCAAATGTTCAGCAGACAGAACAAATTCGTGAGATTTTTGACAATGCCGATGTTGTTTTGCTAACAGACTTTCAGGGGCTGACCGTCGTAGAAATTAACGAACTGCGAAACCAACTCCGAGCAGCCGATATCCGCTATAAGGTCTGTAAGAATACATTGATAAACGTTGTCGCTCAAGAAAGAGGTATTGATGGCTTAGCACCTTATCTCAAAGGGAATACAGCCCTTGCTACCGGTACAGATCCAGCGACATCTTCAAAAATCTTGCTTGAATTTGGCGAGGAACACGAAAATTTTAAGATTAAAGGTGGCATTCTCGGAACACAAATAATCGATGCGGCAGGCGTTGAAGCCCTGAAAGATATGCCATCACGAGATGTTTTGATTGCCCGCACTGTCGGGATGATCGGGGCACCTCTCACCGGACTCGTCAATACCTTAAGTCAGGGTTCACCGATTACAGGGATGGTGAACGTACTCAGTGGAACGATACGTCAGGTAACCTCTGTCCTAACACAGGTTGCCGACCAAAAGAAAGAGGCGGAAGACGCCTAACCCAAAAGCGCATACCGCGCTTTATCAAATATTGTAGGGTAATTAAGTCCCAGTGACTTAACCTTGCACGACTTGATCAGAAGGTTTCTAATCAAGTTAATTTGATACTACACATAGAAAGGATAAAAACATGGCCGCAGACTTGGATAAATTGATTGACGAAATTAGCAATATGACAGTTCTGGAACTTTCTGAACTCGTCAAAGCCTTAGAGGATAAATTCGGAGTCAGTGCATCAGCCGCGCCAGCAATCGCTATGCCCGGAATGATGCCAGCTGCTGCGGATGGAGCAGCAGAAGAGGCCGCCGAAGCCGAAGAGCAAACAGAATTCGACGTTCAACTCAAAGACTTCGGTTCCAAGAAGATTCCGGTGATCAAAGAGGTTCGCGCAATTACTGGACTCGGATTGAAGGAAGCGAAAGAGAAAGTCGAATCCGCACCGGTTGTCATTCAAGAAGGCATTGCTAAAGAGGAAGCCGAGAAAACGAAAGAACAACTCGAAGCTCTCGGTGCTGAAGTCGAAATCATATAGACGGAAACATACCGTTTTACATTACACACAGCGCGCGTTAAAATCGCGCACGACAGGTAAACCCATTATGGTTCTTGAGCATAGCGATGCCCGATTCATCGCTCTACGGCGAACTATAATGGGTTTCCGTTTTTTGACGAAATTTAATGATTTAATCTTCATTAGGAATAACGCCAGTTTGAAAATACATCTGTAGGTTGGGTAGAGCGGTAAATACACCGAAAAAATCGCAGAATGTGCAGAAGTATGCCGTTTTTCAAGACACTTTCTGGGTCAATAAAACTCACGTTAGGAATAGGTCCTTTATCGGATGTTTAGTATCCTTGATGTCTTCTATCTTGTTTTCAGCCAACTCGCAGTTGGTGGGTTTGTTCTCCTTCTCTTAGTCCCTACAGGATTAGTAGGTGCAAATTTTTACCGTTTGATGGGGAGTATCTATCTACTCGTAGGCGGATTGTCCCGATGTGCAAACCTTGCGCTTCAGCAGCAGCCAGTCACATTTCGCAACTTCTTCGGATCTTGGCAGAATCCCGAATCCATTTCTGTTCTCTGTTTCGTTCTCATTGTTCTCATCTACACACTGAGTTGGTGGTTCAAAACACCACTCCTCACACGGATCCTCTTCTTTAGTGGACTTATTTCCGGAGTGGTATGGTTGATTTTGAGCACCCAGCGGTATCTTCAAGTCGTACAACTTCCGGGTGAAATGTTTCTGTTGTCACTTCAATTCTTGACAGCCGCCGCGCTACTCGGGGCAGTCCACAGCGGGATGTGGTTCGGTCATTGGTACCTCGTGGTGCCTGATTTGCCCGTGGTTTACCTGAAACGGTTTAATACCGTCCTGCTCTGTACACTTTCCGGAGTAGCGCTCCTGCTCTGCCTGAACCTTTTTTTTAGGCAGCAATCCACAGATAGCGTCTCCTTTAACCTCTTCTATCAGATCATCTTCAGCATGCGGGTTCTCATAGGTATCGGTGGCACGTTGTTCCTCTACTTCATTACATGGGACTGCTTGCGTCCGAAATCTGTCGCTCGCGATGTGCTTGGTGCGACACGCGCTGCAACCGGTTTTCTCTTTATTGCTATCATCACAGTGCTTCTTGGCGAGTTCTGCAGTCGATTGTTGTTTTTGGAAATGCGGTTTATTTTTTGAAGGAAAATTAAAAATTGTAATTTAAATTTCGGATATGCTAAAATTATTATATTCACTACAAACTTACTATAGTTTGGACAATTTCGATCGGGGTCATGCCCCAGTTTTTCGGACGGATAAACAGAAATTTCTTTCACGTGAT
>JAGWBV010000056.1 GCA_021295715.1 Candidatus Poribacteria bacterium
GACAGTCAGCAGTTAACGGCAATAGTTTGGATGGCGACTGTAATGCTGTTGGGCAGCATCCGTGCTACGGAGCATTCTGGCAAGAGATGAAGAAAAGGCGAGGTTAGAAACCTCGCCAGCGCAGGAGGATATGTGGTATTCGGAGCGGTGTTTTTGCTTGGGTGTTCCTGTCCTCCTACAAAAGAGTCGGGAATCGGAGTTCCCTCCTACAGAAGAGGGGCTGAATGCCTCAGCGAAAACGTTTGAATTCACTCGCCCAATATGCTATGATGTTAGCGACGTGGAAAGAATGTATCAATCCCGGCTTCAATGTCCTCAATCGGATGCCCATGTTGCTGCTGATAACTTTCGTGGGTGTCGCGCTCTGTTGCTGTTAGGTCGGTCAGTGGAAAGGTAATGGCTTCTCTGCTACGATTCCCAGATTCGTTCATGGCGATGTTCATCTCTTGGTCTTGCCTACCGAGCACAGCACCGTATTCGGGTTCGGTATCGTTCAGCACAGCCGTGGCGATGCTGAGGAGTTCATCTGCCACTGCCATTTGTCGCTCGGAGATGGGATAGTCCTTGAGTGGGTTCTCCCATGTCACAGTCTGTTCAGGTAATTGCAATTCGATCTTCTCAATGACTTCGACACCATCCACGTCAATTGTGGTTTGCTTGGGGCGGTAAGCGATGCCGAGAGCACCAGATTGTAGATCCTCTGCGGGGGTTACGTAGATATCCTGACCAACAATGGTGCCTTTGCTGCCATCGATCTGCGAAATACCGGTTTGTCCGCGTCCCAAGGATCGGGCGTGGATAACGTTGGAATAGACCATGAGGGCGGTCGCGTTGTTGTCGAATTCAATAAAGGCGAGGCTCCAGTTGTCGCTTGTATGATGCCGCTTCATCCGATCAATAATCGGGATTACAGGACTTGTTTGCGTGATACCGAGCATAGATTTCGGCTCACCCCCAGCACGGAGGCGGAGCATGCTCATCCCATGATGACCCCCTTCATGGAAAATTCGGTAGATCCGAGCGACTTCACCGATAACGTCTGCTTCAATAACTTTTGATAAAAACCGCTCACGTGGCACACGGTAATAGTTTTCAGCGATCTCAAGTTTGACATTATTCGCTTTGGCACTTTCAATCATCAGGTCTGCTGTAGGGAGTGTAACAGTAATAGGCGTTTCACAAAGGATATGAACGCCGGCATCTGCCATAAAACATGCAATCGCGTGATGTGCGAGCGCCGGAACAGTAATATCAACGACATCCAGTTGTTCTTGGGCAACGAGATCTCGGACATGGGTGTACGGGGTCGCGCCATATTGCTTCGCGTAGTGCGTTGCGACTTCCTCGTCTATATCGCAAATTGCGACGAGATTGTAAATATGTTTAAGTTGCGCAATAACGGGCAGATGCGCACCACTGCCTCGCCTTCCTGCGCCCACTAAAGCGATATTGAGTTTGGACATGGAGGTCTCCTTTTATTGGCTACCAGCCATCAGCTGTCGGTATTTCGTTGTAATGAAGATAGCAGTTGTATAAAAATGTGTCAACGAAAACCTTGGACCTTTATGGGAAAATATACAATTAACCTACAGTTGCCACCTATTTGTGCACATAGCACTCCGCTGGAGTGCAAGAGGCTGTGGATCCCGATTTCTATAGATATATCACCCCGGAATCAACGGTATGAATGCCTTATGGCATTCCCCGGGGGTGAGGAAAATGCCTAAGATCCGTCGTTGAAACGTGCTGTGGATCCCGATTTTTGTTTTCACTAAACCTCGTCCAGCAAAGAGAGCGGCGTAAGTCCTGAAGATATTATGTTAGCCATCATCCTTAAAGAACTCCATTGTTATTGTAATTCTACCAAATATCGGCGCATCCAGTTTCTGATTATATGTGCCCTTGCACTGCTCTTATTCGTGGCAACGGTTGAATTCTATGCCGACAGCCGCACGGGGAAACCTATTGATGTCGGGAAACAGACGTATACGCTTTTTATTATCGCCCTTTTGATTGTGCAATTTTGGGTACCACGGCATGCGGTTGAGGCATGGCATATTGAAGTGGCTCAAAGGTCTTATTCAGCACACCTACGGGAATTTGGACAGAATGGAGCACTTCTCGCGCTCACGCCATTGACACATTGGAAAATTTTGGTAGGTAAGCTCAGTGCAATTGTGGTATGGAGTCTGTGGAGCATTTGGCTAACCCTTCCACTGTTGGCACTCTCAAACTACATAGGCGGTTTGACAGTGGCGCAATTAGTGAGATGTGGGGCAGTATTATTGGTCAGTTGTATTTTTTATGCGCTGATCGGGGTTAGTTTTGCGTTATGGAATTCTTCCAGTCGGGCAAAGAGCGCAAGTTATGGATTCATTCTGCTCACGACTTTCCTTCCACTGGTTCCTATCCCGCCATTCAACGCAATTCCGTTGTTTGCGGCGATAAGTCCACTGTGTGCCGTGTTATCAATTCTTAATGCGGATCCAGCGCACTTGTGGGTATGGAATATCGGGTTGTTTTTCACACTATTTTTGCTGCTTTTCCCTATCCTGCTGAGACGGATGCGTTTCTGAACTGGATGCACCCTTTACTGAGAAAAAGATTGATTTGTCGCTGAAAATGTGATAATATGTAACCAGTTCCGGCAGGCAGGTCCCGCCGTAAATCCTCCAGCAGTACCTCTCTTCTCTTCGATTTTAATTGAGATCCTTGAAGTCCCAATATACGTGAGATATGGCGCATACACAAAAATATTCACCCACCCCTCAAGAAACACCGCAGTCAGCACACCCTGGTGTTACCTTCCGCGCGATTTTGATCGGCATTATCCTCATACCGCCAAACACCTATTTCATCATGGCGAACCATCTCCGTTACTGGAGCACTTTACCCACAACGATGTCGCTGATTTACAACGTCGTGGTAACATTGGTGGTGTTGACGTGCCTTAATTTCTTAATCAAATTGCTGTTGCCTCGTTTCGCACTCCAACAGGGAGAACTGCTCACTATTTACGTTATCCTCTCCATCTCATCGGCGATTGCCGGGCATGATATGATGCAGACCGTTGTGCCTGTGATTCCGAACGGTTTTTGGTTTGCGACACCTGAAAATGAATGGCAACAACTCTTCTGGCGGCACCTACCGAGTTGGATGACACTCAGTGAGTTGTCTGTCTTGCAAGATTTTTACGATGGAGATACAACTTTTTACACACAAAGGTATCTATCAGCGTGGTGGGAACCGATTTTATGGTGGACTATTTTTTTGTCTGTGTTGATTTGGGTGATGATTTGCATCGACCTGCTCCTCCGGAAGCAGTGGATTGAACGTGAACGGCTTAGTTACCCGATTGTCCGTCTGCCGATAGAGATGACTTACTCAGATGGACGACTCTTTAAAAACCGGATGTTGTGGGCAGGCTTCGCGATTGCGGGCGGTATCGACCTCATCAACGGTATTCACGCGTTCCTTCCAACATTTCCAGAGATACCGGTTCGTAAGGCAGACCTCGGCATCTATTTCACCGAGAAACCGTGGGATGCAATGGGCTGGACCCCTATTTATATTCTCTCATTCGGCGTAGGACTTGCATTTTTAATGCCGTTGGAAATGTCGTTCTCGCTCTGGTTTTTCTACCTGTTTTGGAAGGGGGAACGCATTTTGGGACGGGCGATGGGACTTCAAGTTTTGCCCGGTTTCCCTTACGACGGACCGCAAGGCGTAGGCGCGTATCTGGCTATCGCCTGTTTCGGACTCTATGGGGGGCGGAAGCATTTTTACGGGATGTTCAGAAACCTGATGGGTCAAAAAGACACGAAGCTTCCACCTGAGATGCGAGATTCAACAGACTATCGATGGCCACTGGCAGGGTTAATTGGTGGCGTTCTCTTCCTTTTCATCTTTTCACACCGTGGAGGGATGGCTATCTGGATGATAGCGTTGTATTTTGCTGTCTACTATCTTCTCGCGCTGGGGATTACACGTGTTCGTGCTGAAGTTGGACCACCGACGCATGAGATGTTCGTCGCAAACCCGCGACAATTTATCATAGATTCGCTCGGCTCGCGCATGATTCCGCCACCGAGTTTAACGATGATGTCCCTCTATTTCGCGTTTAACCGTGGGTACCGCGCCCATCCGATGCCTCATACACTGGAAGGTTTTAAACTCGTGGAAGTGGCGAATATGCGGGCAGGACGGATGGTGGTGGCACTGATGTGCGGCGTTTTTTTCGGGATTCTCGCCTCATTTTGGGCATACTTGGTGGTTTCCTACAAGATAGGTGCGAACCCTGGATTGGGAAGCGGCGGTTACAATATGCTCCGCTCGTGGCTCTACTATCCAACAGAAACGGACATCCCTGCGGTAACGTTTATGGGGGTCGGATTCCTATTTACGGGATTGTTGTGGTGGATGCGCACGCGTTTTCCGATGTTTCCGTTTCATCCGACCGGCTACGCGGTGGCGAGTAGCATGTGGACCTTCGGTTGGCTTTGGTTTTCCGTGCTGATTAGCTGGGCAATTAAGAATCTCATCTTGCGGTTTGGTGGCATTCGGCTTTACCACCGGGTGTTACCGCTGTTTTTGGGACTCATCCTCGGTCAATTCATTGTAGGCGGCACGTGGGTGCTGATTCGGCTTATCTGGGGAATTTCTGTTTATTCGTTTTACCGTTAGCGTGTCTGAATCAGGATTTTCAGGATTCAAGGATTTCCCGGATAAGAAAACCGCTGTTCATTCGGAACCACAGGAGCACAACAGATTCCGATTTTGGGCTGCAATTCCTGAAATCGGTGCGGTTGGGAAACCGCACCTACCAGGGTCGGGAATAATATTTGTCAAAATTTCATACAGTTTGCGCTACAAATACTCCGCGAATTCATCTCGGATGCGGACTTTGTCTGTGTCATCCCCGAAACCGAGACTAAACCAGCCCTCATAGCCACGCCTATTCAACTGTGCAAATAGATCCGCAAAATCAATCGTCCCTTCACCCGGGATGAGGTGGATTTCATATTCGCCGGTATTGTCGTTGAGGCGGACCTGACCGATATTCCCAACACCGAAAGCATCCAAGAACCCTCGCCATCCTTCAGGAACGAGATGTCCGTGTGCGACATTAAACGCCCACTTGAGATATGGAGAACGAAACGTATCGAAAAACCAGTGTGTTTCTTCAACATTATGGGGGATGTAATGGATTTCGGCGTGTTCGGGTTCCCGGTTGTGATTCTCAAAGAAGATGACTATCTCCGCCTGTTCCGCCCGCTCGATCAATCGCTGGATGCGCTGAATCGCTGCATCACGGCGTTGCGCGACATCTCCGAAATGATAGCCGCCATGCCCAATGAGCCAACCACACCCAAGCCGGTGTGCCAACTCTAAGTTCGCGTAGAGATAACCATCTACCGCCTCAGACATGATCGGCACGTACTCAGCATTGTTAATTGCCGACGAAGGGTGAATACCGATGGCGACTTCGTGTGTTTCACAGAGATCACGGACTTTGCGAGCGCGCGCTGAATCAAACGAGGCTATGTCATTTGGAGGGACATCGGCTTGGAAGTCGATATACCCAAACCCATTTTCCGCCGCCCACTGGATGGACTCTTCGATCGGTTTATTCTTTGGGGCATCAAACCCAAAACGTTCTTTCGTATTATTCTGCAAATTCTCTGCCCTCCCGTTGTGTCGTCTCCCATTTTCGGTGTGTTGCAAAGAGTTTAACCTCATAGGGACGCATTCGTGTCACGAACGAACCATCAGACACAGAGGTTTTCTCGTCACCGTAGAGTTCTATAAATTCAGTGCCGTTTAAGGCATCCAGCCCAGTCACTTCGACTCCCATGTGAGCGTGTTCATCTTCGTTGACGAGGGCAACAAGCCAGTCCCGTCCGATCCTACGAGCCGTCATACTCACACCCCGCAGCGAAGTTGGGATAGGTATATCGGTGCGTCCGTCATCAATCATTTGCACCGTGACATATCGCTCGATCGGTGCTGTGAGAAAAGGTTGGAGTGCAGCGAGTTCGCTCGTTAAAGCATAAAGCGATTTCCGAAACGCCTCTTTTCCCTCGGATTTGAGATAACTGGATCCCCAATACAGAATGCCCCTCGCCCCGTGTGTAATACAGGCATACGCCATCAGGCGCGACTCAGCAAAGGTCGGAAACGCGGTGATGTCAGTGTCTCCATCATCCAAATCGTTCCACGAAAATCCCTGAAGCACCATCCAAACGGGCCTGCCTTTGCCGACCTGTCTCCAACGGTCTGTGGAATCGGCGAGACGGATAGCAGGACGGCCATCTGCCCGAATTGGATAATCGTCGCACCCCGTGATGTCTACGGAGTCAATGTACTGTCGGACAAATTTCAGGTCGCTGTCGCGCGCCTCATTGATCCAAATCTGCCGATTGTGCGGATCAACACTGCGGATGAATTCAACAGCCTCCTGCATCTTGGGCATAATTTCTGCCGCTTGTTCTTCAGAATACTGTATAGCGAGCGGTGTCTGCATCCACCATTCGCCTTTATTCGGGAATACTGCCAGCTGATCTTGTCTCCAGAGCCCGCTATATGCGGTGAAGCTCCACACCACTTCATCTGGACCTTCCCAGACAGCAAGTGCAGGATGGGCTGCGAGGGCTCGGATATTCTCCTGAAATTCGGGTGTTGCACCGGATCGCAGCCCCAACGGCACCCATCCCATCATCCCGTGTGCTTGTGCGCGATCAAGTGAATCCGTGTTACCACATCGAATGAGATTAACACCTGCTTCTGCCATATCTCTGCGCGCGTCATCGTCAGCAGGATGTTCATAAAACCCTATTGGAAAGAGTCGTCGTCCATCCTGCGTGAGAAACCCATCGCCATGTCCATAGAGCATATCCTTCATTGAGAGCCTCCATATTATTAGCCATCAGCCATCAGCAGTCGGCGGTCAGTAGTCACGATTTACTGGCGCGGATGGAAAATAGGAAGGGTGGAAAAGTTTCTTCTCCCCTCTTCCATGTTTTCATCGGTTTGAAAGCAGAGTGTCGGGATGGAAGGCATTCCTTCGGTCTATCCCTTATAGTAAAGCCTATGATTAAATGGACGCTAAAGAGTTGGCGAGGTTACAAACCTCGCCAGCGGAGGAAAGGAATCGTTGTTTTCTAAAATGTCAACATATTTTCGGGCTTTACTATAATATCCGTGTTGTGGATAAGCCCTACGTTAGCAGGCGGTTTTCCCACCATGCGACGTAATCCGCATCGCTTATATCGTGTGAAAGTCCACGTTTTTCCATGTCCTGCTGGAATCTTTCCGCCATATTCTCGTCCCAATAAGTGGTGACCTCTGAGGATTCAGGTATGTCGCCCATGTCCCCTGTTTCTGCTCTCCACGTATCAAGGTGCGCGACGAGTTCGCCGCGCACGGTGTCATAGTTTGGATCGGTGGCGAGGTTATTAATTTCATAGGGATCCGCTTCCAAATCATATAACTCTTCAGACGGGCGCGTCTGTTTCATGAAATGCTGTTGCGCGGGGGACAATTCGCCGTTTGCGTCTAACAGTGGCATCAAGCTCCAGAGCGGATACTGCTGTTTCTTGTAGCCGTTGAATTGCATATAGGGACGCTCAGGGTGATAATTGCGAATGAGTTTATAGCGGTGCGTCCGTATGCACCGGATTCTGTCATCCGTTCCGTCACACCGATCCCTTGCGGCGAAGATTGCGTCGCGCGATGTTGCCTCTGCTCCGAGGAAAATTTGCCCTTGCATGAAGTCAGAAATGTCAATACCAGCAAGGGATAGCGTTGTCGGCGCGAAATCAACACCACTGATGAGTTTGTCATCAACGGTCCCAGAGTCAACGCGACCGGGCAATCGAACGATGAGCGGAATATGGATGCCACCCTCATAGAGGAACTGCTTGCAACGGATATGTGCCCGTCCGTGATCGCTCATGAAGAAGATGATCGTGTTGTCCGAGAGTCCTTCATCATCCAACCGTTTGAGGATGTGTCCGACCTTTTTATCTAAAATTTGAATACTCTCAAGGTAGAGTGCCCAATCCTTTCGGACAAGCGGATGGTCGGGATAGTAAGGTGGTAATTCAACATCCTCCGGAGAAATAGGACGCTCTGGGTCTGGCTTGAAGACGCGATGTGTATCAGGGATGTTAATCTGGGCGTAAAAGGGTTTCCCTTCAGGTCGTTCGCTCCAGTCAATGCCATCAAAAGGTTGTTCGCGCTGAAAGTTGAAATCGGTTTTTCCGGGACGATCGTAAGGGGGTCCTGGACTGTTGCAAGTGAAATAGCCTGCTTCCCGGAAGCAATCGGTGATAAGCTTCATATCTGTCCGTAACGGTTTATCACGATTACTGCGATGGTTGTGCGCATCAAAGTGTGTCTGATAGGTTCCTGTAATCAGGGCGGAACGGCTTGGCGAACAGACCGGACATGTGACGAAAGCATTGGTATAACAGGTGCCCTCCGATGCAAGCCGATCAATATTTGGCGTTGCAACGGCAGGTGTGCCGTAACAGCCGAGATCTGGCGAGAGATCCTCACCATAAATCC
This sequence comes from Candidatus Poribacteria bacterium, assembly GCA_021295715.1. NCBI lineage: Bacteria > Candidatus Poribacteria > Candidatus Poribacteria bacterium. Next base: position 8,569 of record JAGWBV010000056.1, read on the forward strand.
AGAGGACATTCGGTTGTTCTGTAGACATATTTTAATTATTCCTTGCGGATAAGTATCAGTTGCCTGTATCTTGACGTTCTTCGCTTTCGAGCCGCCTGCGCCGTTGTTGCAGGCTACGGTTTCGTTAGGAAAAATTTATGCTACGAGTAAAACGACTCCGTTTCGTTGACGTTATCCACCACATAGCGATTACGGAACAACGTTCGCCGAAGCGGTGGCATTTCAGCGAGGAGTTTTGGAGGCGGTTTGTATACCTTCGCGAAACCGCTATCGACAGGACTATAGAGGTTAAAGACGGCGATCCTGTCGTTTTCAGTATTCGTCCACTCTGTAGCACTATGGGTGAGTGCTTCTGTGAAAAAGAGGAGTGAACCTCCTGGACAACCGTAAGTCGCCCAAATATCGGAATTAGGATTTTGGATATCAGGCGGTGCTGTGTAAACCGATTTGTGACTACCGGTTACCAAAAGGGTACCACCCTGCCCTTTCTTCACTTCGTTCAATTCCCATACAATACGGGTGTGCGGACTGTACCCTTTACCGGGGAAGGCGTTGTAATAGTGGACATCGCCGGGAAAACGGAGCAAGCCGTTGCCGTTATGCGGTCCAAACCGTCCCATGCCGGGTGTGCGATAAAAAAGACTTGCACTTTCAACGGCAAAACCGTAGCACTCTGGACTGGTTACAGCTGGATGCGCCGTGAATTCGTTGAGCAGTGAAACAACAAGTGGATGGTCGATGAGTTTCTGCAACGGACCACCGACGGGACTCCGTTCATGCTCTGGGATAGATTCTGGGTCGTGGTGTAGGCGGTAGCCAAAATCACGCATCTCTTTGAGTTCTGATCCAGTAAACACCTCCGGGACCAGAAACCAACCGTGCGTATCAAAGGCATAACGCTGTTCAGGGGTCAACTCAGGAATAGCTAAACCATCGGCGTTTCGGGTAGGAAATTCGCATGTATCTGGTGGTAACAATGCCCCAAGCCACGGTTGCTGATTTTTGTCCGTCTGTTTTTCCATTTTTTAATTTTTCCTTACGGTTCGGTGAGGTCGGTAAAAGTCTTACGGCTTTAGGCGTTTAAACTTCAGCGGGATAGGCGGATGTCCGCTGGTTAAAATCTCCGTTCACGACGTTGCCACCTGCATAAGCCTCTCGGAAAAGTGTCTGTCGTTTGGAAGGCATGGCTTCAATGAGCTGCGGATGGGGCAGCCAATTCGACCAGCGACTCGCTACCGTATTGTACACATTCGAGATAGTAACTCGCTCAACACCACTGACTTGGACCTGCATTTGCGTCATAGATTCTGTGAGGAGAAAGAGAGAACCGGGCGGGCATTCATACGTTTCCCATAACGACGAGTCTGGGTTCTGCGAGGCATCTGGTATCGGGTATGCGGCTTTATGGCTCCCCGTAATAAACCGAAGGCTGTTTGTCTGGGCAGTGACCTCGGTGAGTTCCCATATAACACGTGTCAGACCACTCCAGCCGCGTCCCGGCACGCACCGATAGAGATGAGAATCCCCCGGTAAACGAAATAACCCGTTTCCTTTGTGAAGTCCTGACTGAATCTCAGGACGTGCTGAAGTGTTTCCTATGGATGCCACTGTCTCTTCGAGTCGAAATCCATAGCAATCCTCACTTGCGGCGGGTGGATACGCCAAGAATTCATTCAGAAATCCAACGATAATCGGATGGTCAGCGAGTTTCTGAAGTGGACCGCCGAGTGCGCAACGTTCTGGTTCCGGGATATGCTCCGGTGCCTCATAGAGACGTTGACAGAATTCACGCATTTCTACGATGTCAATGTCCGATAAAACCCCTGGGACAAGGAGCCAGCCATTGCGATCAAAATCGTATTTCTGCTTCTGGGTTGGAGCAATGACGGTCACACCATCAGCGTTGGTTCGCGTTAGATCTTCGGGCTCGACCTCAACGGCACTCCCCAAGTTTTTGTTAACAATAAAAGGTTTTCTGGTTGCGAGTTCTTTGTAAGCCATCAGGATACTTCCTTCTATGGTAAAGCCCATCACTACTTAGACATTGGCAGTAGACGAGAGGAACACCCCAGCAAAAATACCTCGCCCGCGGAGAAGGGGCGTTGTTTCTTAAGATGTCTATTTATTTTTCGGCTTTACTACAATTAACATGCGTTTGAAACTGTATTCCATAGCCTTGGAAAACAATCGTTAAGTTTACCATCCTCGGTCGGGATTGATTAGCGGTTCTGTGTTTCTAACATGCGGAACATGTGTCGAGCATAACTCACCGTTGAGATAAATACAAATACCAACGCGAGACAAAGACCGTAAAATTCAATATTCCTTGGTAAACGTGGAATTATGGGACGGAGCAAATATAGCAGTATAACAATTGACAAAAAGAAACTGGTACATTTCCCCCAAAGGTTAGACCGGGTAATCATCTTCGCCCGATATGCCAAAACAGCATTGCCAAGTACGATTAAGGTATCACGGACAACGATCACCAGAAATGCCCAGACTGGAAACCTTGAATGGAATATAGCGAGTGCAAAGATTCCTGCGGCGAGTGCGAGTTTATCTGCGACCGGATCTAAGATATAACCGAGTTGGGTGTGCTGCTTTAAACGTCGGGCAAAAAACCCATCTAAGAGATCCGTAATAACGGCGACTGCGCCACAAGCAATCGCGACGACCCACTGCGCACGGTAAATGAAGTAGAAGATAAACGGGACCGTGAGGAGTCGGCAAACCGATAAAATATTGCTGATATAGAAGAAATCCCGGGATGTAATCTGGATCGACCGGGTTTCGGTAAATTGATGGATGGGAGTCTTTAGTGCCATTATGTTATAGCGTTGCAGATAGGATGCTGTGCTGTAGGAGCGTGTGTCTCAATATGGGAAACCAGCCAACTTTGTCCAACACGATTACAACCCTCTCAATTGTTTTGTGCCGCCAATTGAAAGGCGATTCGCCGATTCTGATCGGTCAGGATTTCGATTTCGCGTGTGAGGAGCTGCTCTAAGGGAATTGTCTCCAATAAGGTTTGCTTTTCTTCAAGGGAAATCCGTAGCCGTATGCCGACTTGATAAGCCAGTTCCCTTGGATCATCCGGTTGTTCTTCAGGCGGGTTCCAAGCGAAAATTAATCGACTGGATAATTTTTCGTATGCTTTATACAATTCTTCAGCCTGTGTCGTGAGTAATTCCGATACCGATTCAATTTCCGTATCCAAATCATCTAACATCCGAACCCGCCCTGTAAGATAGGAGAGATGCTCTTGGACTTCCAGAATCTGAAAGCGGTATTCACCAGCTGTGATAATATTCATGCGCCCGTCGTCTAAATGTTCAACTTGCAAGATACGGGCGGCTGTCCCAATTTCATACGGTGTGGCAGCGTCCCCTACCTCTTCACCTTCTTTGATAAGCACAACTCCAAACTCGGACTGATGTTCCAAACAGAATTTAACCATCGTCCGGTAACGCGGTTCAAAGATGTGCATCGGTAAAAATCCACCCGGAAACAAGACCGCCTGTAACGGAAAAAGCGGAATTTGTCGTTCATAAGACGTTTGACTCTTCGATGAGACTGGGGCACTCCGCATGTGAAAACTCCTCTATGCAGGATGTTCAATGTACAAGATGGATTTTATTTTTAGCACCGTAGAACACTATAAAGGATAGCCTGCCAAGAACCAACCTTTGCTTATAGCGTATCTAACAGATAATCTGTTTTTAGGCACAACCTTCTTTATATTTTTACACAAAACACCTGATTCGTCAATAGTTTTTTATGCAGCATATAGGGCTATTCAATAATATGATGTATTCATTGTCTGAATCAGGATTTGCGGGATTCAAGGATTTGCAGGATTATAGCAGCCAGTGGACGAAACTGGTGCGGCTCGGCACGAGCGAAGGGTCGCGAGCGGGAGCTCGCTCCTACAGGGGCTCCGCTCAAACCGAAACCCAATAATTTCGGGAAACCAAATGACCCTGGCTCAATTACGAAGAGTCTTGACATTTAGTGAATTTTCGGCTATAATGCTTCTAAGCAATTTTATTATCGCTTATGCTATACAACTCAAATTGATATTTGTGCATGCCCGGTGTAGGCAACGGATATCAAAAGGATTGGAGAAAATCGTGAATTCAGAAAAATTGGGAAATGCTTTATCAAAATCCAAAGACATCGCCATGACCCTTTTAGGGAACGTGCTGTATCGGACGCGCATTGAACCGATCCGTGACGCAGACGGGCTCAAGGGTATGAAAGCCCGTTGGATAGGCGACCCAGGGGAAGACGTGATCGAGATCAACACCCCTTCAGGGAGCGCAGATCTTACAATAGACGGCAACACAGCACCAACAATTGAGTACGTACAAGATGGTGAGAAACGGACAATCGCTGTCAGAGATATAAAAAACCTCTCATGCGAACTTGATAGAGAGACAATGGATGAGATCGCCACGCCAAGAGGCGCGAGTATCGCGATATGTATTGGTGCGGGAGTCGGGCTACTCGGCTGGTTCTTGATCACAGTGATGCGTGCGTTACCTGCGCCACGAACAGCACAAGACGATTCTGCAGCAATGCCTCCGATTGACCCTATAAAAGATCGTGATAAATAATGAAAATCACGGCTGTCGATCCCTTTTATCTTCGGATGCCAGACATCACAACCGCGGCGGATGGAACACAAGACACACTTTTAGTACGTATTCAAACGGATACAGGACTTGAAGGATGGGGTGAATGTGATGCCTCGCCGTTAGTCAGCCTCGCCGTTTATTGCTGTCCGATGTCGCACGGGAATATCATCAACATTCGCACTTCACTCATTGGTGAAACACTTGAGGGTCCCGATGATGTGCTCCGACTGAGCGACAAGACCCTCCGGAACGGACTGGATATTCAGCAGATTCAGCATGCTTACAGTGGTGCTGAAATCGCGTTGTGGGACGTTATTGGGCAGCAGTTAAATAAACCCGTCTACCGCCTCCTCGCCGAGATGTCAGGAACATCTGAGACAGCACACCCTAAACTGCCGTATGCATCTGTCCTTTTTGGCGACACCCCGGAAGCAACCCATCGCATAGCGACAAGGCTCCGTGAACAGGGGTACCGTGCTGCGAAGTTCGGTTGGGGACCGATGGGAAGATTCGGTGAGGCAAACGACATCGCACTTGTGCGTGCTGCGCGTGAAGGCATGGGAACAGAAGCACAGATTATGATTGATGCCGGCGTTGTCTGGGGGAGTGACCACGAAACGGCTTACCAGCGTGCTGAGGCATTCTCGCAGTTTTCCCCGACATGGCTGGAGGAACCGCTTGCTCCCGATGCAGTCGATGCCTACGGTGCGCTAACGCGTCGGAATCCGTCTGTTCGTATCGCAGCAGGCGAAGGATCGAACACCTACCGGATGGCAGAAGATATTATCGTATACGGTGGCATTGCGTTCGTGCAGATTGACGCGGGACGCATCGGTGGAATTCTGCCTTCTTTTCAGGTTCGTCAACTCGCGGAGCGGCATGGTATCCAGTACGTCAACCACACGTTTAAGAGCCACCTGAGTCTTGCGGCGGCACTTCACGTCTTTGCAACGAACCCTGATTTCAATCTATTAGAATACCCAGCGGCGGGATCGGAATTGTCGCAGCGGTTGGTAGCGGAACCGTTCCACGTTGAATCCGATGGCAGGGTTCGGGTAAAGGAATTACCCGGACTCGGTGTCCGTGTAGATACGGAAGCAATTCGCCCGTATTTAGCACCAGTCCGAATTGACGTAGGGACAGACACGGTTTTTGAACAGAGAAGTTTGTAGACAGGTTCACGCAATCAATAGCCTCCTACTACCAACGCGTGTGTTTGTAGTAGCACGATTCATCGCACGTTTTAAATACGTGTTGACGGGCAATGAATGGTTTCCCTACTACAAACCATAGGAAAGAAGAAAAATTATTTCAGAATGAGCATCTTCCGCGTAGCAGTGAAATCACCTGCTGTTAGTGTATAGAAATATGCGCCACTCGCTACTGACTCGCCCACTGTATTCCTACCGTCCCAATACGCCGCACGGAGACGAGATTCATAGATCCCCACAGGTTGATACCCTAACGACAGCGTCCGCACCAGTTGTCCATCTGTGGAATAGATAGAAATATTGACATCCACAGACTCTGCCAACTGATAGGGGATCCATGTTTCAGGGTTAAACGGATTCGGATAGTTCGCAAGCAACGCCGTTCTTTGCGGAGCCAGTGTTCTCAACAACCGTTCCAGGACCTGAATCCCTCGTTCATAGGAGAAACGATCCGACCTGGAAGTTTGGAGCAATTGCGCTGTTTCTCGCTTGGCGAGACGTAGCCCCTGCGCCACCTGTGTCGCTGACAAAGGGTGTGCAGAAGGTGCGCCCGCGACGTTCCCGAAAGCAACTGACAAGTATCGCCCCATCGGGGCTGAAAACAATGCTGCGGACACTTCTTCTATGCCCCTCAAGGGAATGTAGGACATCCCCTGTTTCAGGGTTCCATAAACGGACAATGCCGTCCCAGCTTCCACCGGCAATCATGCTGCCATCAGGGGAATATGTGAGTGCCGAAATACTATATCCATTCGCAGTAAAGAGCGCGATTGCTGCATCGGTTGCGGTATCATAGATCCAAACGCCGAGGGAACCTCCAGCAGCGAGCCGCGTGCCGTCCGGCGAATACTGAATTTCATAGAGCCACCCTTTGCCGAGGCGCGCTGTGGCACCTTTGGGCAGATGCCATTGCGGCGAATCTTGGGCAAAACTGTTGTAAGAGAAAAATAGCGTTGCCACACCGAGGATAATTATAGTAATGTGGAGGATCCATCGTCTGAACTGTGATTTCTCTGATTATGTGATGAGAGATACTTCTTATTTCCATCGGCGATTACAAGCAATTTTGGGTGATTTTTGGAGAAAAGTCACATTTTTTCAGATTATGCACGTTTTTAGATTAAAATTGTGTCTTTAATTGGGAAGTCAATCTTGCCGGCACAGAAGCCCCGGCAGAAAGGAGAAAAACCGAAATGAAAAAGAATCTCCGCGGTAAAATCCGCGAGTTCGTCCACTCCGAAGAAGGCAAGGTCGGGATAAAATCTCCACTGACCCTCGGTGTAGCGACCGGCAGTGTCCTGCTCGCGCAGGCAATCATCGGAACACCAGATGCTGCTGCAGGATTATGTAATCATCCCGATGCCTGCATGCCACCAAAGGCATGTCGTGGTCCCTTTGAGGATGGGTGGGGTACCTGTTATTAATAATGTCAATATAGATTGTGGGTAGACCGTCGTAATCTTGTTGACTTTCCAGCGTGTGGTGGCTTTACTATCACACGCTCCCACACACTGTGTGTATTACGTTTTTTTAATAATTATCGGAGACACACCTATGAAACGTATGTTCATTTTTTCTATAATCAGTCTGATACTACTGTGTGCAAGGGTGGGTCAGGTTTACGCAGAAGCCCCAACGACCCCGAAAATCTTGTTTACCTCATGGGATAACAATTACGAAATCTACATCATGAACCCAGATGGTAGCGAACAGATGAACTTAACACAACATCCCGCAAACGATGTGGGTGCCCTTTGGTCACCGACCGGTGAGCAGATTCTTTTCGTCTCCGATCGCGACGGGAACCGAGGAGACGTTCGCGATCGCGATCTGTACCTCATGGATCCTGATGGATCCAAGGTCCGACGCGTTTTCAAAAGAGAAATGCATAGAGACTCTTTGACGTGGTCTCCCGATGGAAAACAGATCGCTTACACGAATGTGGACTGGGGGAAACTCATATCCACTATCTACATTGCGCCCCTTGGAGAACCAGAAGAAGAGTCTCTCGTTGAGGGAGTTGATCCAGCATGGTCTCCGGATGGGACAGAAATCGCTTGTGCTATAGATGGTCGACTTACATTAATCAATGTCCACACAGGTGCGCAAAAACAACTCCTACCCAAGAAAGCTATGAATTGGCAACGTTATCCATCTTGGTCAGCTGTCGGCGATAAACTTACTTTTGCTTGGAATAAGCATCAGATACCACCAGTATTGGATCGGGATCTCCATAACGAATGGATCAAAAATCTTACAATCTATATTATAAACCGGGATGGCACTGATCTTAAACAACTCATTGATGAAGCCGGTCCGAGAGCAGATTATCCGGTGTTATCGCCTAATGGAAAGGAAGTCCTTTATACGCAGGAAATTAATGGTTTTCTGCAGATATTTAAACTTGATGTGAACAACGGTATTCGGACGCAGTTGACGCATATTGGTCCAAGGAATCTGGGTGGGGATTGGTTTGATCCGGCGTATGCGTTGCCGGTTTCACCACAACCTCAATTACTCACGACACTATGGGGAGAACTCAAACGGGAATAAGCTTTCAGACATAATCGACTTGGAACGCTTCAATACAAAAGCGGATATTTACCCAATTGAATCAGTTTTCAAGTTCTTCCAACAAGGTGCGAGCTTTTGTAAACAGCCACTTCTCGCTGGAGATGGGTTTCCCACCTACGATTGGGAAGCGAATCCCGCCGAAGTGAGATTTCCGGTAGAAAGACAGCGGTGAACTTGAATGAAAACAAATCTTCGCGGTAAAATCCGAGAGTTCGTCCACTCCGAAGAAGGCAAAGTGGGTATCAAATCCCCATTGACACTCGGTGCGGCGGTGAGTAGTGTGCTACTCGCGCAGGCTATCGTTGGAACAACACCCGCCCACGCATGGCAATGCACAAAGGGCGGAAATGAGTGCGATCCTGGCGAGATTTGCGATGGTCCTTTCGTCTGGAATGGACAAGCAGAGATCGGCACCTGTCATGACTAATGTCAATGTAGATTGTGGCATAGACCTATCATAATCTTGTTGACTTTTCCAGCGTGTGGTGGTTTCTACTGCCATACGCTCCTACGCACAGCGTATATTACGTCTTTTGAATAATTATCGGAGGGATAAAGATGAAACGTCCACTTGTCTTTTACATCATCAGTGGGATGCTACTGTGCGCGAAAATTTATCCACCTTTCGCAAAAGTACCAACGACCCCTAAAATCCTGTTTACCTCCGCACGAGACGGCAATTATGAAGTCTATAGTATGAACCCAGATGGCAGTGAACAGATAAACCTAACACAACATCTCGCGAATGATTTGAAAGCCGTCTGGTCCCCAACGGGCGAACAAATTCTTTTCATCTCCGATCGTGGGGGTGTCCGAGATCTGTATCTGATGGACCCAGACGGATCCAATGTTCGACGTGTCTTTAAGAGAAAAGCGAAAGTTGACAGATCAAATCCAACGTGGTCCGCCGATGGCAAACACATCGCTTACGATAACTTGGATTGGGGACATCCCGAGTATGGTATCTACATTACGACCCTTGGGGAACAAGAAGAGGAATTCCTTGGAAATTATTCCGATCCAGCATGGTCGCCGGATGGAACAGAAATTGCCTGTAGTGCAGCTAAACAGGGGAGCGATTGGATTATATTCATTAATGTTCGGACGCGAAAGCATGAACGACTCCTACCCAAGAAAGCATTACTTTGGCAAACCAATCCATCTTGGTCGGCTACCGGCGACAAACTCGCCTTTACTGGCAACAGGCAACCGTTACCCGCCATCTTGGATAGGGATCTGCACAATGCCTGGGCGGATAAATACACCATCTTCATCGTCAACAGAGGCGGCACCCATCTCAAACAACTCGTCGATGAAGTCGGTCCCATAGCATGGGATCCGGCTTTGTCCCCAAATGGAGACGAAGTTCTGTATTCACAGGAAATTAGGAAGATTGCCCAAATTTTCAAACTTGATGTAAACAGCGGTGTTCGGACGCAGTTGACGCATATTGGAATACCCAGATTTGGGAATTTTGGCGGAGATTGGTTTGATCCGGCTTATGCGTTGCCAGTTTCACCACAACCTCAGTTGCTAACCACAACATGGGCGGAAGTGAAAAAGAAGGACGATCCATAGACAAAGCATTTTCTTTTTTATCCTAATCAACTGTCCTAAAAATGCTTTCAATCCACTTCCAGTCATTAAAAGAACAACTCTGATAGAAAAAAAAGTAACTGATGAATGCACCACTATGAATTTGAAACCGCGTTTGAGGC
>JAGWBV010000057.1 GCA_021295715.1 Candidatus Poribacteria bacterium
TTAGAGTCTTTATGAAAGGATACCTGCTTTTCTGCTTTCTATCATCTTAATTCTTAAAATTGTCCAAACTTTAGTATTATATATAAAGAGTCGTTTTTGGTCAATAAAAAGGCTCAATTGGTTCAGAGGCGTTCGGGAATATGTGTCCGGAGCACCCGCGGGACGTGCCGACTCCTTTTAAGAGATTATCTGAACTGGGGTTCCGCGCGACAAGAGTCGGGGAGACGAGGTGTTTTTGCTTGGTGTTTTTGATAGGGTATTTCTGCGTATTTCTGTGGATTTCCCCAAGGAAACCTCGCCTGCGGTTGAGAGGTAGGGCATCTATATATCTGACGGAACCGGTGATGAATCCTCCTAATACAAACAGGAGGACGCGAATGGATGTTACTCTGATGGGAGATCGCTATTCAATATAAACTCGACGAAGGCTTCTGGATCTTGGCGGCAGTTTTCAAAAAAGGCATCCATATATTGATAGACCATATGTGTGAGCCTCCGCTGTGCTAAAGACCCTTTTTCAGTATTTTCCAGTAAACCTTCCATTACCTTGATTTCGTTCAACAGCCTCTGTTCACAATTCGGATCAAGTTTAAGGAGCCGCGTTACTTTGCCTTGCTTAAGAAATTCTTTACCCATCAGTTTCATATTTGTAGACATAGGAAACTCCTTTGTTAAGTTTGCCAGTATTCTAACATTTTTAAGAAAGGAAGGGTATAGAAAAATGGAGGAATGCGCTTCGATTATGGATGTTTTGACTTGATTTTTTCTTGAAATCTGTTATGATTTTATCCATAGGATTTACAGAGTTGGGATTCATAAGTCCCCCCGATAAGGGGTGGGGAATGCCATCCGGCATTCATACCGTTGATTCTTTAGGGGGTGAAAGATAACATCGTGCTGAATTTGCGTAAGTCCTGACCCATTCAGAAATATAGTAAAATCCAAAAATATGTTTACAGTTCGTCACGGAACAAACACCCCACCGCCGCTGGCGAGGATTGTATCCTCGCCCATCTTTGAGTGTATAAGTAATTACGGGTTTTACTATAGTATTACGAAGAAAAGAGAACGCATGGCAAATTATCAAGAACTGGCAAATCTGGTTTGGAATGTCGCGGACGATGTGCTCCGCGGATTGTTCAAACCGCACGAATACGGCGACATCACACTCCCGTTTCTGGTGCTCCGCCGATTGGACTGCATCTTAGACGAGGACGGACGAAAAGAGAACGCCATCAATACATACAATCAGTTTAAAGACAAAGTACCGGAAGATCAACTCCCACCGATTATTCTGAGAGCGACAGGCACCAGTTTCTACAACACCTCCCAATACGACCTCTCCCGACTGGCAGACGATGCGCACAACATCCGTCTCAATTTTGAGAACTACATCGGAGGATTCAACCAAGACGTGCGCGACATCATCGAAAACTTCAATCTCGATCGGTTCATTGAGCGGTTGGAGAGAAACAACCGATTGTTCATTTTTTGCGATAAGTTCACCGAAATCGACCTACACCCGAATCAGGTAGATAATCACACGATGGGACAGGTCTTTGAGGAACTGCTCCGCCGATTCTCGGAGATGTCCAACGAGACGAGTGGGGAACACTACACGCCGCGGGATGTCGTGCGATTATTGGTTTCGCTGCTGTTTGCGGAACACCGTGAAGACCTAAGCGGGCAGGGGGTGATCCGTAGTATCTTCGATCCGTGTTGCGGGACAGGCGGCATGTTGACGATTGGGAAGGAATACTTCCGCGAACAGATTAATCCCGATGCCGATATTCGGTTGTTGGGTCAGGAGCTGAACGCCCAGACCTACGCCATCTGTAAGTCGGATATGCTCATCACGGGCGAGGATCCCGACAATATTCGACTCGGTTCCAGTCTCTCCGAGGACCAATTTCAAGTGGAACGTTTCGACTATATGATTACGAATCCGCCTTTCGGTGTGAGTTGGAAATCCGACGAAGCAGCGGTGAAAGCGGAAGCGCAAACCGCTACCGGTAGGTTCTCAGCGGGGACACCGCGCACCTCAGATGGGGCGTTGCTGTTCCTGCAACACATGCTCTCGAAGATGGAGGACAACGGAAGTCGGGTGGGAATCGTCTTTAACGGGTCGCCGCTCTTCACGGGGGATGCCGGGAGCGGTGAGAGTGAAATCCGACGATGGATCATCGAAAACGATTGGCTGGAATGTATCATAGCGATGCCTGAAAAGTTGTTCTTCAACACCGGTATCGCCACGTATATCTGGATCCTAACGAACCAAAAATCGGAAGCGAGACAGGGCAAGATCCAACTCATCAACGCCGTTGACTTCCACGACGAGATGAAAAGGAATCTCGGAGACAAAAACGCTCTCATTTCCGATAACCATATCCGTCACATCGTGGAACTCTACACCGATTTTGAAGAGACCGAGCACTCCAAAATCTATCCTAACGAGTTTTTCGGATACACGAAGGTGACGGTTGAGAGACCGCTGATTGAAACGCAAGAAATTTTGGGAGAGGAAACGGAGGTCGTTGTTCGGGACAAGGAGGGCAATCCGAAACCGGATACCAAACTGCGAGACGCTGAGCGTGTGCCGCTCACGGAGGATATTGACGATTACTACCAACGTGAAGTGAAACCGCATGTCCCTGATAGTTGGATAGACAGGAAGAAGGATAAGGTGGGCTACGAAATCAACTTCAATCGGTATTTCTACCAGTATACGCCGTTACGCTCACTGAAGGAAATCACGGACGAATTGTTGGCACTGGAGCGGAAAAGTGAAGGCTTGCTAAGTGAGGTGTTGGAATTATGAGGTGCGGATAGATTCCATTTGTCTGAATCGCGGATTTACACGGATTAGACGGATTCGCGCGGATTATTGGGTCTGTTCTATTAGGACCTTGAGAAAGGAAATCGTAAATGAACACGAACCTGAAACATAAAGATATAACGCAAAAGATCATCGGCGCAGCATTTGAAGTCCATAAGTTTTTAGGAAACGGCTTTCAAGAGGTGGTTTATCAACGGGCGTTGTCGATTGAGATGCGGAAAGCGGGATTGGAGTTTGATAGAGAAATTGAGCAGGACATTTACTAAAAGATTTTCCAAAGTCTATCGGGAGACGTATAGCAGATTTTGTGATAGCACAGAAAGTGTTGGTAGAACTGAAAGCAATTAGCGCATTGGAAAATGTCCATGAAGTCCAGACATTAAATTATTTGAAGGCGTATCGATTAGAAGTCGCCTTATTAATCAATTTCGGTGAGAAAAGTTTAAAATATAAGAGACTGATTCTATCACAACACAATGCCGTTCCTCGTAATTGAAAGTGTATTCATGGGCATTCGTCTGATCTTACCGTTTCTCCAAATCTGATATTGATATTCTAAAAACACTAAATAAAAACCGCAGTTCGACATGAAAGTGAAGTTGACATGAGCGATAACAAAATCCGCGAAATCCGCAGAATCCGCGATTCAGACATTATCCCGAATATAAAGAGAGCGGCGTAGAGTGGATTGGCGAAATACTAAGTCATTTTTAGGTATTAGCGTTCCAAACTTTGTATCTGTAATTGGGTTGGAAAGTTGGACGATGGCAGTTTGGAAGGTAGGAAGCACAGCGTTTCTCCCAGTCTTCCCGCTTCTTCACGCTTGCTCCAAATCTGATATTGGTATTCTAAAAACACTAAATAAAAACCGCAGTTCAGACATGAAAGTGAAGTTGACATGAGCGATAGCATCATCCGCGAAATCCGCAGAATCCGCGCAAATCCGCGATTCAGACATTATCCCGAATACAAAGAGAGCGGTGTAGAGTGGGTTGGCGAAATACCAAAGCATTGGAAAATAGTCAGAGGCAAGTTTATATTAACTAATAAAAAGGAAATAAACTCTGATTTCCAATGTGACAATCTACTCTCGCTTACTCTAAACGGTGTCTTGAGAAAAGATATGGATTCAACTGAGGGACTTAGACCAGATAATTATAGAACTTATCAGGTTTTCTACCCGGATGATCTTGTTTTTAAGTTAATTGATTTGGAAAACATTCAAACGAGTAGGGTGGGTATAGTTCCTGAAAAAGGTATTATGAGTCCTGTTTATATCAGACTTGAGAGTGAAAGTGATTTATATGAAAGGTATTATTTCTATCAGTATTATGATTTATATAAGAAGCACATTTTCAATTTTTTGGGAAAAGGTGTCCGTTCCTCACTGAGTCCATCGGATTTGTTAGAGATACCGTTGGCTTTCCCACCACTCTCTGAACAAACCCAAATCGCCAACTTCCTTGACCGCAAGACCGAACAGATTGACGAACTTATCCGCATCAAAGAACGACGGATAGAACTGCTCCAGGAACAACGCACCGCGCTCATAAATCAGGCAGTGACGAAGGGACTTGACCCGACTGTAGAGATGAAACCGTCGGGCGTGGAGTGGATTGGGGAGATACCAGCGCATTGGGAAGTAAAGAAAATTAAATATGTCGCAACTTTCATAAGTGAAAAATCCATGCCTGAGACAGATGCCATAAGAATTTCACCTGAAAATGTTGAATCGAAAACCGGTAAAGTCCTTAATTTTTTCAGTTCCTATGATTCAAACGGTGTGAAATTTCAAGTTGGGGATGTGCTATTCAACAAAATTCGCGTCTATCTCAACAAGGTGGTTTATGCAGAATATGATGGCTATTCTCTCGGTGAAATGATAATCATAAGACCTTCTTTACAAGATATTGGTAAATACCTCTTTTACCTGATGCTATCCAGTCGGTTCATTGAATACTGCGATTCTATATCCAGGGGCGCGAAGATGCCACGAACAGACGTTTATGATATTCTGAACGCACAAGTACCCATTACGTCACATCAAGAACAAACCCAAATTGTTGACTTCCTTGATCGCAAAACCCAGCAGGTTAACGAACTGATAGCAACAGGACATCGAAAAATCCAACTCCTGCAGGAATACCGTCAGTCCCTTATCTCCGAAGCGGTGACCGGCAAGATAGATGTCCGAAACGAGGTGTAGACCGATGCCGACGTATACAGAACAGAACTTTGAAGACCACATCGAACAGCACCTGAACCAGTCGGAATACCGGTCATTACAATCTACTGACTACGATAAATCCCTCTGCCTGATCCACGATGAGGTTCTTCAATTTATTCAGGACACGCAACCGGACGTATATCAGCGACTGGAACGCCAATACGGTGCCGATACACCGCAGAAACTCCTCGACCGTCTGAGCAGACAGGTTGCGAGTCGCGGCGTGCTGGACGTGTTGCGGAAAGGGTTTAAAGATAGAGGTTGTGATTTTAAGCTGACCTACTTCCGTCCGTCAAGCGGTATGAACCCCGACCATCAACGGCTCTACGAGCAGAACCGATTCTCCCTCATCCGACAACTACATTACTCGCAGCGGAACGAGAAATCGCTGGATATGACTTTGTTCCTCAACGGGTTGCCACTGGTGACGATGGAACTCAAGAACAGTCTCACCGGTCAGGTTTTCACGGATGCAGAAAAGCAGTATCGGACGGATCGGGATCCGAGGGAACCGTTGTTCCAATTCAAGCGGTGTCTGGTGCATTTCGCCGTGGGCAACGAGAAGGTCTCCATGACGACCCACTTGCGAGCGGACAAGACGCGGTTCTTTCCGTTCAATAAGGGCATCGAAAACCCCGTGAACCCGAACGGACACAAAACCGCCTATCTGTGGGAGGACATCCTACAGCCCGATAACCTGATGGAGTTAATCGACAACTTCATCCATGAGCAGGAGACCACAGAGAAGGTCTACGATCCCAGAATTGACGCGGTGAGAGATGTGAAGAGTCGCGTGCTCGTTTTCCCGCGCTACCATCAGCTCGACGTGATTCGTAAATTGCAAAAGGCAATCGTGGAGGAAGACGTTGGGCACAACTACCTCATCCAACACACCACCGGTAGCGGGAAATCGAACTCCATCGCGTGGTTGGCGCATCTGCTGACACATCTTTTCAGCTCTGAAACCGATACGAATCGGATCTTCGACTCCATCATCGTCGTGACAGATCGGCGTATCCTCGATAAGCAGCTGCAGGATACCATCAAGCAGGTGGAGCAGGTTGAGGGTGTGGTGCATGCCGTTGAGAAGACGTCAGCACAACTCAGAGAATTCCTTGAATCCGGCAAGGACATCATCATCTCGACGATTCAGAAGTTCAGTGTGATTGCCGAGGAGATTGGCAAACTTAAAAGCAAGCACTTCGCCGTGATTATTGACGAGGCGCACTCCTCGCAGAGCGGTGAATCCGCAAGGAATCTCAGGCTTTCACTCTCGCAAGGGATTGCGTTAGGCGTAACGGAGGATTATGCTGATGAGGTATCCGATATGGACGCTCGGATCCTTAAGGAGATGGAGATGCGCAGAATGCAGGATCATATCTCCTATTTCGGTTTCAGCGGCACACCGAAGAACAAAACCTTAGAACTCTTCGGTCGGAAGGACGATGAAGGCAACTTTCTCCCGTTCCACGTCTATTCCATGCGGCAGAGCATCAGCGAAGGCTTTACGCTCGACGTGCTACAGAACTACACCACCTTTAAGAGATACTTTGAACTCGTCAAAAGTGTCCCGGAGGATAAAGAATACGAGAAGGCGCGGACGCTTCGGAAGCTCACCAATTACGTTGACCTACAGCACCACAGCATTGAGACGAAGGCCCGGATTATCCTTGAACACTTCACGGAACGCACCGCTAAGACGATTGAGGGCAAAGGGCGGGCGATGTTGGTTACGCCGTCCCGACTTCACTGCGTCAGATATAAACTGGAATTCGATAGACAGATGAAAGAGATGGGGCTTCCCTACGGGTGTCTCGTAGCCTTCAGCGACACGGTGCACGACACCGATAACGGGCAGGACTACACCGAAAACGGGATGAATGCGTTACCCCCAAGCGTCTCCATTGCGGATAGTTTCAAGAGTCCTGAGTATCGGATCCTGATTGTGTCAAATAAGTTCCAAACGGGTTTCGATGAACCGCTCCTACAGACGATGTATGTCGATAAGCGGTTGGACGGGCTGCAATGTGTTCAGACCTTGAGCCGTCTGAACCGCGTCACCACCGGTAAAACCGACACGCTGGTGCTCGACTTTGTGAATGAACCCGATCAAATACAGGAAGCGTTTCAGCAATACTATCAGACCACGATACTCGCCGAGGAGACCGACCCGAATCGGCTGTATGACCTACAGAGCGAGTTGGAGGGGTTTGACCTCTACGATGACGGAACCATTGATGAATTCTGTCTTATCTTCTATGACTCGGATCAATCCGACGAACTTCTGCAAGGCGTTCTCGATGGCGTTGTTGAGCGGTGGAGTGAGCTTAAAACAGAGGACGGGGAGCAGTTTCGTTCTACCTTGCAGAGTTATATTCGGCTCTACGGATACATCTCGCAGTTGATTACCTTCACCGATGTAGCGTTAGAGAAATTGTATATCTTCAGTCACAGTCTCAACAAGAAGCTGCCGAGACGGGAACACTCCGATCTACAAGGTCTCCTTGCGTCTGTGGACTTGGATTCATTCCGTGTGCAAAAAACGCATGAGAGTCTACACCTCTCCCTTGAGGAGAGTGATAGCGAGGTCGAAGGGATCGGTAGCGATGTCGCACCCCGTAGGGAACCTGAGCAGGATTTCCTCTCCAATATTCTTGACGCGTTGAACAGTGCCTATCAGACGGATTTCACATCGGAAGATAAGGTTGACATTGAGAACGTCTACCAGAAGGTTCGTCAGCACACGGAACTGCGACAGGTCATCGCGGGAGATAATACGGAGACCAACAAACGGTATAAGTTTGATCAGGTGATTGATGAGATTTTATTGGATTTCGTCAATAACAAGTTGGAACTCTACACGAAATTGTCGAAACCTGAGATTAACGCGAATCTCAAGCGTCAACTCTATCAGGCGTATCTTGCACAACCCTAAATATCTGTAGGAAAAATCACCAAATCCGGACCTCTAAAGTTTGTAGTCGTGCGATTTGCGGCGTACTCGACCCGGGGAATGCCACACGGAGAACATTCATACCCGGGGAAGTGCATAAGCACTTCATACCGTTGATTCTGATTCATGCGACGCGCATTCATCGCACGTTCTTGCTGAACGCTGATCGCGAATCACTTTCCATCTTTCCCTTGACTGTTTTTACCAAATGCCCTATGATTGTAGATGTTTATTGTGGCATACATCCTTAAATGTCATAGGGCCTACGCATGTGCTCTTTTGTAGCACAAACTGTTAGTTTGTGTCCGTATTAGTTTTTTAGCCGCTCATAGTCTAACAGATCGGATTACAGTCCAAACTGCGTAAGTCCTGAAGAATAAAAAAACAAAAATAAAAAAGGAGAAATCTTCATGCAAGACCTCCAAGACTTGATAACACAACAACCCTACACAAATCTCATCACGCCCAAACGGATTGTATATGTAATCCTCGGTGTGATTGTCTTAGGGTGCTTAGCGACGAGTTTCTATACGGTGGAAGCCGACGAAATTGCGGTTGTGCTGATGTTCGGTAAATCCGTCCGACAAGCCGAACCCGGACTCCACTTCAAGCTACCGCTCGGTATTGAGAGAGCCATTAATGTTCCTGTCCGAAAGGTGTTCAAAGAGGAATTCGGTTTTCGGACGTTGAGAGCCGGTGTCCGCACGCAGTATGATACCCGTGATTACGCCGAAGAATCCCTCTTACTGTCGGGCGACCTGAGCATCGCCGATGTCGAGTGGGTAGTTCAGTATAAAATTAAAGACCCGAAAAGTTTCCTGTTCTTTGTGCGGAATCCGCAACGGGCTTTGCGCGACCTTTCAGAATCCGTGATGAGCCGGGTCGTCGGCGATCGGACTGTCACCGAAGTGTTGACTGTCGGGCGTATTGAAATCGCGGCAGAAGTTGAAGAACATCTTCAGCGATTGCTGGATCTCTACCAAACCGGATTAGATGTGGCATCCGTGACCTTGCAGGATGTGAATCCACCGGAAGCCGTGAAGTCCGCTTTTAACGCCGTTAACGAGGCGAAACAGGAGAAAGAGCGGTTAATCAACGAGGCGTGGCGCGATTACAACCAATCCGTTCCAAAAGCCAAGGGCGTGGCAGCACAGCGAATTTCCGAAGCACAAGGGTACGCCCTGAAGCGGGTGAACGAAGCGCAGGGCGATGCCGATCGGTTCAAGTCGATTCGCTCAGAATATCAGAAGGCGAAAGAGGTTACCCGGCGCCGACTCTATCTCGAAGCCATGCGAGAAGTCTTGCCACAGGTGAAAGAGATTTATATCATTGATGGTAACGCCAACGCACCTATCCCAATCCTGCAACTCAAAGAATAGCGCGCCTACAAAAGGAGTGTTCCAATGAATTGGAAAAAGATTATTATACCCTTAATTGTCATTGTAGTTATAGTGTTGCCAGTTGTAGCGGGTGTGTTCTATACCGTCTATGAAGGTGAACAGGTCGTCATTACCGAGTTCGGTCGTCCTGTTGGGCAACCGATCATCACCCCTGGGTTGAAAGTAAAAACACCCTTTATTCAGCAGGTACACCGCTTTGAAAAGCGCGTGCTTGAATGGGACGGCTCCCCGAACCAGATCCCGACAAAGGACAAGCGATTCATCTGGTTAGATACGACGGCTCGGTGGCGTATTAAAGACGCTCTCAAATTCTATCAGGCACTCGGAACGGAACAGTTCGCGCAATCTCGTTTAGATGACATTATCGATTCCGCAGCACGTGATTTAGTGACAGCGCAGTTACTGATTGAAGTCGTGCGGGATTCAAATCGGGTGTTAAGCCTGGATCTGGCAGTCCTTGAAGATGAAGAAGGGCAATCCAGCGAGCCGTTGGAGGAGATTCAGATTGGCAGGGAACGGATTACACGCATGATCCTTGAGAAGGTCCAAGAGACCGTTCCACAATTCGGCATTGAACTCGTCGATGTCCAGATAAAACGGATTAACTATGTAGACGAGGTCCGAAAGAAAGTCTTTGACCAAATGATTTCGGAACGGCAACGGATCTCTGAGAAGTACAAATCGGAGGGAGCAGGCGAAGCCGCTGACATCATGGGGCAGAAGCAGAAGGAGTTAGAGCGAATCCAATCTGAAGCGTATAAGGAAGCAGAGCAGCTTAAAGGCGATGCCGATGCGCAAGCCATTCAGATTTATGCCGAAGCACACGGTCAGGACCCAGAGTTTTACGCCTTTCTCCAGACCCTTGAAACCTATCGCCAGACGACCAGCGAGAGCACGAAGCTCATCTTAACAACGGATAGCGACCTCTATCGGTATCTCAAAAGCAGTGAAGTCCTCAGGCGTTGAGAGGCGTACCTGATATATAACGTGAGTGTCGTATTTGTAGCGTAAACTGTTAGTTTGCGCCTGATGGGATACAATCAGAATGAGGTTTCAGAAAATATTTCGGTAATGCTATTATGAAAAGCACTTGTAGGGGCAGGTCTTGTGCCTGCCCACATATTACTTCATTAACCGCACCGGGCATCGTTAGGAAATTACCGGATTAAATTCTGAATCTTCATTTATGGTCAACCAGAAGAATAAGCAGACATTCTCCCCTCCCCGGGTAGGCGAGGTTTCTAACCTCGTCGGTGCAGAGTGTGCAATTAATTCTAAAGTTTACCCTAGTTTGCGGCACGCGGAGGTGAAACGTGAGACGAATTCGTTATTGCGTCGCTATGAGTTTGGACGGCTATATCGCTGGACCCGACGGGGAGTTCGACTGGATTGTCATGGATCCCGATATCGACTTCGCCGGAATGACAGAGCAGTTCGATACCTATTTACTGGGTCGGCGAACGTTTGAGGTCACAAGCGGGCACGGAGAGGCGGCGATGCCCGACGGAGAAACGTTCGTGATCTCGCGGACGCTACAACAGCGCGACCACGAGGATGTCACAATCGTCGGTGAGAATTGGAGACAGGTGTTGCAGTCGCTCCGTGAGGAGAAGGGAAAGGACATCTGGCTGTTCGGTGGAGGGTCCCTGTTTCGGAGTCTCGCCGAAGAGGGGTTTGTTGACACGGTGGAGGTCGCTATCATCCCAATCGTGCTGGGGGGTGGGACACCGCTCATTGAGGAACCGTCCGAGCGAATTTCGCTGACATTGAAGGAGCACACGGTGTATGAGAAAACAGGAACAGTCGGGTTAGTCTACACCGTGAACAAGCCAAGTCAACCGTGAGTTGGGGATTCGCTATCTATTTCTGATTCAATTGCTACCCAAAAATGCCGTAGGTTGGGTTGAACGAGATTGAAAGGATAGATGAGTGGATTCTAAATACCATCAAATCCAACAGGGTGTCATATATACTCACGAACGCAGTGAAACCCAACACATTCTCACATCTGCAGCATTGGATTGTTGGGTTTCGCTATATCTATATGAATGGAGCATCGCAAATCAGGGTCTCCGATATAAATAGGATGGATCTGGAGTTTTACCGCTCAACCCAACCTACGTTACTGACAACTGATAACTGACAACTATTTTCCGTGAAGCGTCAACTCTCTCCTCTCAGTTTAAAAGCCGTTTGTATCGGACTCCTGCTGATTCCAGCGAATGCGATGTGGCAGATGATGGGGCTACGCTGGGACATCGCACACATGTCGATGATCTCACTCCTCTATAACACCGTCACGCTCCTATTCGTGCTGACAATCATCAACCGATTCGCAAAAAAAGTCTCGCCGCAACTCTCCCTTTCTACTGCCGAACTCCTGACGATCTATGTCATGTTGTGCCTCTCGACAGCTATCGGTGGACACATGTGCGTGCAGATCCTCCTCCCGATTATCAGTTACGCCTTCGCTTATGCATCACCAGAAAACGATTGGCAGTCCCTGTTTTGGCACTATATCCCATCATGGTCATCCGTCACCGATAAGCGCGGACTCGCCAATTTTTTCGATGGTGGCTCTACGTTCTATCCGCACCTTGAGGCATGGAGCACGCCGTTGTTATGGTGGGCACTCTTCCTCGCCGCACTCTTTTCGGTGATGCTCAGTATCAACTTCATCTTCCGAAGGCAGTGGACGGAAAATGAGAAGTTGAGTTATCCGTTGATCCAGTTGCCGTTGGCGATGGCGAATCCGAGGAGCGGGTTCTTCCGTAGCAAGGCGATGTGGATCGGGTTCGGAGTTGCGGCTGCCATTGATCTCCTCAACGGGGTGAATTACCTGTTCCCGCAAGTGCCGCGACTCAGCGGTATCCGTGCGTATGACATCGCCGATTTCTTTACTGTCCGCCCATGGAACGCAATTACCTGGTTCCCCATCGGCATTTATCCGTTTGCCGTTGGATTGGCGTTTTTCATGCCGTTGGAGTTGTCATTCTCCTGTTGGTTCTTTTACCTGTATTGGCAGGCATTTCGTGTGTTAGGAAGTGCCGTCGGATTGACAGCACCCTTCCCGTATGCCGAGGAGCAGTCTTTCGGAGCATATATCGGTATCGGTCTGGTAGCGGTGTGGAGTGCGCGTCGATACTTAACCCAAGTGCTGCGTAGTCTGTTTGGCGCGCGATCTACACTTGATGGCGGAGATGAACCGATCTCTTACCGCGCCGCGGTGGCATGGATGTTGTTGAGCATGGTGTTCCTTGTTGTTTTCTGCTACAAACTGGGGATGTCGTTGTGGGTCATTGCGACCTTTTTTGGGTTGTTCTTCGGGTTAGCGACGGGGATTACGCGGATGCGTGCCGAACTCGGATCACCCGTTCACGACCAACATTATGCCGGTCCCGACAGGATGATGTATTCGGTCTTCGGCGCGAAACGGCTCGGTGCGAGTAATCTGACGGGGTTGGCGTATCTCTACTTTTTCAATCGTGCCTACGATTGCCTGTTGATGCCGCACCATCTTGAGGGGTTGAAGATAGCCGAGCGTGCCGACATCGAAAACAAAACCTTCGCGAAGGCGGTCATCATCGCTATCGGTGTCAGCATTGTGGCGACGATCTGGGCATATCTACATGTCTCATATCAGGACGGGGTCTATACGGCATGGGCGGGTAGAGAGACCTTCAGTCGGCTCGGTAGGAGGCTCGTCCAACCTGCAGGTCCCGATACCGCAGTGCTGAGCGCAGTCAGTGTCGGGACGGTTATGGCGATTCTCTTGGCTTTTTTCCGTAGTCGGTGGATGTGGATGCCGTTCCATCCAGCGGGTTACGCCGTCACCAGCACCTTCACGATGAATTTCTTCTGGTTTTCGCTCCTCGTGAGTTTCATCTTGAAATGGATTATTACCAGACATGGTGGCATCGGCGGTTTTCGGAGGGCGGCACCTTTTTTCCTCGGTCTCGTGTTGGGTGAATTCGTCGTGACGACCTTCTGGGGCACCGTAGCGATTCTATTCCGTGTGGAGACCTATATTACGATTAATCTGTGAAACTTCTCCTCGCTGGGGAGGTTTCCTAACCTCGCCTATGAAGTAAACGTAGGAAGGATCTCTGAATCCCGATTACTGATACCTAATCCTGAAAATCCTTGAATCCTGTCCCCCGGATAAAGGGGATTTAGGGGGTTGTCCTGATTCAGACAATTAACATTACCCATTTATGGTGAATTATCAAAATTATACCATTTCTAAAAGTTTATATTCCATTAACCGCGCCGTTCATCCAGACCCTGGTAGGTGTGGAAATACCTTTCGGACATCAATAAAATGCGCCGTGAATATATGCTCTTCAGCCCTGTAGGGGCGGCATTTGTAGAAACACTTCCACAAAATATCGTGAAAAGTCCTTAAATTGACAGCTATGGTGCGGTTTCCAAACGCACCGGGCATAACCAAAAACAGTAGGACCTTTTAAGAGGAATCATCAATCAGAATTGGTATAAGTATACATTATTAATAGACTCGAGAATGCTCCATCCCCCGCTGGCGAGGTTTGATGAAGTTTAAATAAATATTTCGGTAATTTCATCCCGAAAAACCACTGTAGGGGGTTTTTGTTTGGGTGTTTCTTGGTCTTGTGCCTACCCACACATTACTACAAAGATGGCAACTTGGGTTAATCGAATGCCATTAGGCGGGGAGGGTGTCGGTATAGGAGGCGGTGATATGAAAGTCTTGGTCGGTTCCGAAAATCCAGTGAAAATTCAGAGCGTGCGGGACGGTTTTCTAACATTTTTTGAACATGTAGAGGTCGAAGGTATACACGTTGATACCGGTGTTGCCGAGCAGCCTATGAATGATGAAACATTTGAGGGTGCCAAAAATCGTGCTGAGAACATTAAGCGAATAAACGATCAACAGAACCTCGGCGCGAC
Organism: Candidatus Poribacteria bacterium; assembly: GCA_021295715.1. Classification (NCBI taxonomy): domain Bacteria; phylum Candidatus Poribacteria; species Candidatus Poribacteria bacterium. Next base: position 14,346 of record JAGWBV010000057.1, read on the forward strand.
ATTTTTTGTCGGCATTGAAGGGGGCGTTCTTCAACTGCAGGATAGATGGTTTAGTGTGAATGTCGTTTATATTTTAGATCACCACACTCGAGACAGTTTTGCCACGACAGGACTTTATGAATTGCCGGGTGCGATATCGGAAGACCTTCTGATCGAAAAAGGATTGGGACGTGCCATGGGTGAACTTGCCAATGATACCTACGCCGCACGCGAACACGGCACTGCTGGGTTTTTGACACGTGGTAAAATTGACAGATTCCAAAATCAGGTCCAAGGTATAACTTTAGCGTTAATTCCTTTTGTTAATGACACTCTTTATTTTCCTGCTTCCTGATGGGCAGCACAGATAGATTCACTCCCAAGAACGGTAGGCGAGGTTTGTAACCTCGCCAGCGAAGGGTGCGGAGATCCTAACCACGCAAAGTCTAATCTATTTCCCATTCCTGCAGCCCGGTTGGCACAGGATCGGGACGTTCCGTCGTGCTTTCGATGACGACGTGTTCACCCGTTTCCGAGGACTTATCAAAGGCACACATCACCTCAAGCACATGATACGCCAGCGCACCGTTTGCACGATGCATCCGTCCTGAACCGATAGCAGACACCATGTCGATGACCCCAATCATCCGAGCATTATTCGGGAGCGCGATTTCCTCTTCTCCCCAATCGCCACCCGCCGGGCAGACATTTACGGGACCCCCGAAACCGTTCGGATCAGGCACCGTCATTGATCCAGTTTCACCGTAGATTTCGATACACGGAAGACTGTGTCGCCACATGTCGAAACTCATAATCATTGTGATGATCGCACCGTTCTGGAATTCGATTGAGCCGGTGAGGTGGGTTGTAATTTTGACAGGGATACGTAAACCGCGCACGGCTTGACTCGTCGCGACGCGTTCTTCAAAGGCTTTCGTCGTAATCGCGGCGACGCGTTTGACGGGACCGAGAATATTGACAAGGGCAGTCACGTAGTAAGGTCCCATGTCCAGCATTGGTCCACCGCCGAGGTCGTAGTAAAAGGCGGGATTTGGATGCCAACTTTCGTGTCCGTGTCCGCACATAAAAGCGGTGCCAGCGATAGGTTTCCCAATTTTCCCCGCGTCCAGTGTTTGTCGAGAAGTCTGGATACCCGCACCGAGGAAAGTATCGGGTGCCGATCCGACGCGTAATCCCTTTTCAGCGGCGGTATCAATGAGTTGTTTTCCGCTCTCGGTGTCCACACCGAGCGGTTTTTCGCTATAGACGTGTTTTCCGGCTTCTAAGACTTGTAAGCCGACTTCAACGTGTGCACGCGGGATAGTGAGGTTCACGACGAGTTCGATCTCATCGTCTACGAGCAATTCATCGACAGGGCATGCGTGGGAGTTATATTTCTCGGCTTGCGCCTGTGCGGATTCCATTCGGAGGTCGGCACAGGCTTTGATTTCTAAAATGTCAGTTTTTCGTGCCCCTTCAAAGTAGGCACTGCTGATTGTTCCACAACCAATAATTCCAATCTTCATATACTATGTTTGCCTTTCAGATGCTTTAGCACAGGTATGGTTTACACTCGTAGGTTGGGTTGAACGGAGCATAAAAAATCAACGTATTTACCGCGGGGGATTTCGTGATCCCAAGATGCTTTAAGATACCAAAACCTGAGTGAACCCAACACTTCATCACGTGCGCCTATTTGGTGGAGATGTTGGGTTTCACTATCTATCGTCTAATAACACTCACATCAGTCCTGCAGAATTTCTGTTGGATGAATAGTGTTTTGTCCTCCCGTTCAACCCAACCTACATAGAGGCTCAGTACGATTAGGAACGGTAGGATTGTGTCCACAGTGTTAGTCAGCGGCTTCAGTCTTTTCATCGGACGCAACATGGAGTTGATGCCCCTGTTCCTTGAACTCTTCGCTCTTTTCGACCATCCCTTCTGTAAGGGCATCCTCAGCGGTGATACCTTTCTCCTCCGCATATTTACGGACATCTTCCGTAATTTTCATAGAGCAGAAATGCGGACCACACATAGAGCAGAAATGAACGGTTTTTGCGGATTCACTCGGAAGGGTTTCGTCGTGATATTCACGGGCGGTCTCTGGATCGAGGCTGAGATTGAACTGATCTTCCCAGCGGAACTCGAAACGTGCTTTCGACAACACGTTGTCGCGTTCCTGCGCACCCGGATGTCCCTTCGCGAGGTCAGCGGCGTGCGCGGCGATCTTGTAAGTGATGACACCTTCCTTCACATCGTCTCTGTTCGGCAGTCCGAGATGTTCCTTCGGGGTCACGTAGCAGAGCATCGCGCATCCAAACCATCCAATCATCGCGGCACCGATACCACTTGTGATGTGATCGTAGCCTGGGGCGACGTCGGTCGTCAAGGGACCGAGCGTATAAAACGGTGACTCGTCGCAATGTTTCAACTGCAGATCCATGTTCTCTTTAATCAGGTGCATTGGGATATGTCCGGGTCCCTCAATCATGACTTGACAATCGTGATCCCAAGCGATTTTCGTGAGTTCACCGAGTGTTTCCAGCTCTGCGAATTGTGCCTCGTCGTTTGCATCGGCGATCGCACCCGGGCGTAAGCCGTCACCAAGGGAGAAGGAGACATCATAAGCACGCATAATCTCGCAAATTTCGGAGAAATGGCTGTAGAGGAAACTCTCCTGATGATGTGAGAGACACCATTTCGCCATAATGCTGCCACCCCGCGAGACGATACCACAGGAGCGATTCGCCGTCAGCGGTATATATGCGAGACGAACACCGGCATGGATGGTAAAGTAATCAACGCCTTGTTCAGCTTGTTCGATAAGTGTGTCGCGATACGCCTCCCAACTGAGTTCCTCCGGTTTGCCACCGACCTTCTCCAGTGCCTGATAGATCGGGACTGTCCCGATAGGAACAGGCGAGTTACGAAGGATCCATTCTCGCGTCTCATGGATGTTTTTACCCGTTGAGAGATCCATCACCGTATCGGTTCCCCATTTCGTTGCCCATCGCATCTTTTCGACCTCTTCCTCGATTGAGGACGCGACAGCAGAGTTACCGATATTCGCATTGATTTTCACAAGGAAGTTTCTACCGATGATCATCGGTTCACTTTCGGGGTGGTTGATGTTCGCAGGGATAATTGCACGACCGCGCGCCACCTCATCTCGGACGAATTCTGGCGTAATATATTCAGGAATATATGCACCGAACGTCTCACCCGGATGTTGATGGTTCAATCGGTTGCGTGTCCGATAGTCGCCGTCGATAGCCTCGTAGGCTTTCGCTCTACCGAGGTTCTCGCGGATGGCGATATATTCCATCTCAGGTGTCACGATCCCACGTTTCGCATACGCCATCTGTGTAACAGCTTCGCCGTTCCTTGCGCGTAGCGGTTTCCGTTTCAAACCGGGGAAGTGCTTCAGTCCACCTTTTGATTCTGATCGCATACGGGCGTACTGTTCATGACCTCTCGTGAGATAACCGTTATCCTGTGGCTGGATCTCCCTGCCGTCGTATGTTTCAACATCGCCACGTGCCAGAATCCAGTCTTGCCGCACTGGTGGGATCCCTGATTCTACATCACAGGATTGTGAATCGTCGCCCCACGCACCGCTGGTATCGTAAACGCGCAATGGTTCATTTTCCTCAACCGTTCCGTCTGCTACCTGCGTCGCGGTGAGCGTAATTTCACGGAAAGGGACGCGGATATCGGAATGCAAATTACCGGAAGCGTATACTTTTCTACTACTCGGAAAGAAACCATTAGTTTTAGAACTCATGACTTTGACCTCCAATAGCCTCATCGTCATTCAGTTTGCATTTATGATGGATCCTAAAAATACATAGACATCTTAAAGAAACAACAATCCTCCTCCGCTGGCGTGGTTTCTAACCTCGTCTCTTTAGAGTGTCTAAGTAATTCTAAAATCTACCATATATATTTGCATTTACATAATTGTCTGTGCCACTGCCGCCTGTTATTCTGCAGCTTGGCTTTTCACATCGTATATCTTTCGCCTCAGTCGAAAAATCAATCTCTATTCCACTTAACATACTAACACAAGTTCGACATTTTCGCAAGTCGCATGACAATGGTAGCACGGGCATTTATGGTAGATTTTAGAATTACGTGAGTTTGATAATAAAAATTGCAAGGGACCCCGTAGGTGTTTTTGCTTGGGTGTTTCCGCCAGGTAGAGCGATGAAATTCCGAGAAACCTTCAGTTTCGCCATGAACGTCTCCTTTTTCAAAACACATTCAGAAAAATAAACACAGCGAAACCCGACAATCCACCGCGGTCCCTATGAAAATGAGGTACTCACGTTAGAATTACTTGGACATTGCGACTGATGGGTTTGCAGGCAGGTACAAGACCTGCCCCTACGAAATGTCTTGTTATTTTTAGGATTCACCATAAAAAGCCCTGATTTGTCAAAAAAATGATTGACAAACTACCAATCTATTGCTATGATTAAATCACAATTGAGGCAAAATTTGTTGTCGGTGCAACGAAGCATCGGCTAACGGAGATCCAACACCTTATAAGCACCTTGGAATGGAGAAAACAGTATGGGAAACCGGATTGAAATCGGTAATCTCAGGATAGATGAAAATTTGTACGCATTGATAAGAGATGAGATCGCACCCGGCACGGGTATAGAGCCAGATGCCTTCTGGAAAGCGTTCGGCGACATCATCGCAGCGTTCGCACCAGAAAACCAGTCACTCTTGGAGAAACGGGATACGCTCCAAAAGCAGATTGACGAGTGGCATCTGGCTCGCAAAGATGAACCGTTGGACGGTGAGGCGTATGCGGCGTTTCTCACGGACATCGGGTATCTGCTCCCTGAAGGACAGGACTTTACGGTGATTACCGAAGATGTTGACACAGAAATTTCGCTCATCTCAGGTCCGCAATTGGTTGTCCCGACCGATAACGCCCGTTATGCCCTAAACGCCGCGAACGCGCGTTGGGGAAGCCTCTATGACGCACTCTACGGTACCGATGTCATTGATGAGTCGCACGGGGCGACACGAGGGACTGCCTATAACCCGATCCGAGGCGCGAAAGTCATCGCGTATACCGAACGGTTCTTAGATGAAATGACCGGACTTGAAGCCGGGAGTTTCTCTGATATTACAGGGTTTTCCCTCATAACCGTTCATGACGAGCAGCAATTACGCGCAACACTGAGGGATGGGAGTGAAGTCGGCTTAGCCGATCCAACCCAGTTTGTGGGTTTTACGCAAAAAAATGGCGCACTCAATGCTGTTCTACTACGGAATCACGGGTTGCACATTGAAATACAGATTGACCGAGAGCATCCCGTTGGACAGGCACATCCTGCAGGCGTTGTTGATGTTATCCTTGAATCGGCAATTACAACGATCCAAGATTGCGAAGATTCCGTCGCCGCAGTGGATGCAGCGGACAAGGTGCGCGTCTATAGCAATTGGAACGGTATTATGAAAGGGACGCTCGAGACGACGTTTGAGAAAAACGGCGAAATGCTTACCCGTCGCCTCGCACCCGATAAGACGTTCACCGCACCTGACGGAGGCACATTGACGGTACCGGGCAGAAGTCTCCTCCTGATTCGGAACGTTGGACTCCACATGTACACGGATGCTGTCACGACAGCAGACGGTGAGGAGATCCCAGAAGGCATTCTTGATGCCATGGTAACGAGTTTCGCCGCAATACATGACTTACAGAGCAAGGGTCCCGCCACCAATAGCAAAACGGGGAGTATCTACATCGTCAAGCCGAAGTTCCACGGTCCTGAAGAGGTGGATATGACGATTCGGCTGTTTGAGTGGATTGAGTCGGCACTTGGGCTTCCAACGAACACTATTAAGATTGGGATTATGGATGAGGAGCGACGGACAACCGTCAACCTCAAAGAAGCAATCCGCGTGGCACAGGAGCGTCTCGTCTTTATTAACACCGGATTTTTGGATAGAACCGGCGATGAAATCCATACGAGCATGGAGGCGGGACCCATGATTCCCAAAATGGACATCCGTAACGAGCCGTGGATGCTCGCTTATGAGGATTGGAACGTCGATATAGGCATTGAAACCGCGCTTCTCGGTACTGCGCAAATCGGGAAGGGCATGTGGACGAAACCTGACCAGATGGCAGAGATGGTCGAAACGAAGGTGAATCATCCGTTAGCAGGTGCGACAACCGCATGGGTGCCATCGCCGACAGCCGCAACGCTTCATGCGATGCACTACCACCGAGTTGATGTCGCAAATTGGATAAAGGAATTGTCAGCGAGACAGCGTGCAAGTTTGGCGGATCTACTAACACCCCCGTTGTTGAAGGATCGCAAGTTGCAAACCGATGAGATTCAACGCGAATTAGATAACAACGCACAAGGTATCTTGGGATACGTCGTCCGATGGGTGGATCAAGGGATCGGCTGCTCGAAGATACCTGATATTAACAACGTCGGGTTGATGGAGGATCGCGCAACGCTGCGGATTTCGAGTCAACACATCGCGAATTGGCTACACCACGGGATCGTTACGAGGGAACAGGTTACCGAAACCTTCCAACGGATGGCGAAGATCGTTGATGAGCAGAACGCCGGTGACCCGAATTATCGGGATATGTCGCTGAACTATGATCAGAGTGTCGCATTCCAAGCGGCTTTGGACTTGGTTTTTAAAGGGTGTGAACTCCCGAACGGGTATACCGAATTTGTGCTGCATCCGCGTCGGCAAGAAGTCAAAGCAGGCGGCTAATCAAGTCAGATGAGTTCCCAAATTCGGTGGAATCGGTTTGATGAAGTTAAATAGTTCGGTAATTCTATGTTTTCCCAAATCCGGTAGGTGCGGTTTCTAACCGCACCGGATTTTACACAGAGACCTTGAATATTTCAAAAAACCGCTTTAGCCCCGTAGGGGCGGCATCTATGTAGAATAATTGGGTTAGAATATAGAATGACGAGCGGATAAAAAAATAAAGAAGGGAAGGATGTCTGATGCCTCCTTCCCTTTTCTTTTTTGTCATGCCCGGTAGGAGCGGTTTCTTGAGGAAACATAGGTGTCAATTTTAGAAAAATAGAGGCGGTTTTGCCGCGATGGAAGTGTTCTCAAAACCAAACACCGCGGGTATCGCATAGAAAATCTTCGGCTAAAATATGCTCTTGAGTCCCGTAGGGTTTATTTGCTTGGGTATTTCTTCACTATGTTTATAGCAGCGGGTCTGAGCAAAGGTCCAAGCCCTGTAAGGGGTTTGCTTGGGGGTTTCTACAGCATATGTATAATAACTGTTCCTACCGAGAATAACAGATTATGCGTCAAGTCGGTAAAATCTGATGGCGTTGTTGCGGAAGAGATTATCTAACTCTTCAGATGAGCACCCGGATACAGCCGCTCTCAAAGTCTCTACCCACCGTGGATAATCCGAGGCTTGCGTGGAGACGGGCCAATCGCTGCCGTATATAACGCGATTGAACCCGAAGCAGGCGATAACGTGTTCAATATACGGTTGTAAATCCGCAGGTGTCCATACGTCGAGAGCTGCCTCCGTTACCAAACCTGATATTTTGCAATGGACATTCGGGAATGTCGCAAGCGTTTGGATCTCCTGTTTCCACGGCTCAAAAAGTTGATTCTTGATGTCGGGTTTGCCGATGTGGTCTAAAATGAATTGGACGTGCGGACACTGTTCCACGAGCCGAATGGCATTGGCGAGTTGCGGGTGGAAGATACAAATATCGAAACTCAGTCCGTACCGAGAAAGCGTTTTAACACCATTCACGAAGTCGGGGTGAACACAGAAATCCACGCTTTCGGATTGAATGAGGCGACGGATACCTTTAACGAATGGATTCTCTGCCAGTTTTTCAACAAAGGGTGCCACCTGTTCTCCCCCTTCGAGCGGTGCCCACGCAACAATGCCTTGAATCCGAGGGTCTACTGTCGTCGCGAGATCCGTAACCCAAGCCGTCTCTTTCAAACCGTCATCGGGATGTGTGTCGCATTGGACGAAGACGATGGATTCTATATCCAGTTCACCGGACGCGTCGTTGTAATCTTTTAGGAGATAAGGTCTGTTTAGGACTGGGACTTCCGTGAGCCAGGGGTATCTTAACTGTTGCGGATGCCATAGGTGAACATGCGTGTCAACGATCGGGAATTGCTCCATTGCGTGCTCCTATATTTCACCTTTAATTGTATTTAAGTTTGAGGATATTTTAAGGCTTCTCCCCGAAATTGTCAATATTTTCTTTTCGTAATTCAGGGCATTCCCCACTTCAGTAGGAGCGAGTTCTACTCGCGATTCTTTCACTGAGGGGGTACGTATCACCCACCCTGCCTACTGATTGCTAATTGCTAATCGCTAATCGCTAATCGCTATTCTTCTAACCCCTGATAGCCATTCACCAAAAGGGTTTGCCAAAAAGTCTGATGATGTGCTAAACTGATAGATATTCCCAACGGAGGACGAATATGTCAAAAAAATCTCGAATTGTTATGGTAGCAGGAAGTGCGAGTCATGGCGGTGGAGCGCATGAGCATCCCGCGGGGTGTGCCTTTCTCGCCGATCAGTTGAACAAGGCTGTGGACAGCGTGGAAGTCGTGGTCTCGCAGGGATGGCCCGAAGATCCAGCGACTTTCACCGATACAGATGCCATTATTGTTTACTCGGACGGTGGTGCTGGGCATCTTAGCATTCCACACCTTGAACAGATATCTGGACTGGTGGAACAGGGTATCGGACTTGGGATGTTACACTATGCTGTGGAAGTGCCGAAGGGGGAACCCGGGGATCGCTTCTTGGAGTGGATCGGCGGCTACTTTGAGACTCACCTTTCGGTCAATCCGTATTGGACAGCAACGTTTACCGGATTTCCTGAACACCCCACAACACACGGAATAGAGCCGTTTTCATTGGAAGACGAATGGTATTACCACATGCGGTTTCGTGAAAATATGCAGGGTGTGACACCTGTGTTGAGTGCCATCGCACCTGCTTCGACACTTGAGCGACCCGACGGACCGCATAGCGGGAATCCGCATGTGCGGGCATCGGTCGCAAACGGTGAGCCGCAGCACTTGGGATGGTGTGTGGAACGCCCAGATGGCGGACGTGGATTCGGATTTACCGGCGGACATCTCCATCGGAATTGGGCGGACGATCAACTTCGTAAATTCATTCTCAACGGTATCGTGTGGACAGCGAAGATGGAGGTCCCTGAGGACGGTATCTCTACACCGACGCCAACCGAAGCAGAATTGGATGCATATCTGTAGTTTTAGAATGATTTGGGTAATTCTGCTGGAGGATCGAAAAAATATGGCAAAGAAATCTCGAATTGTTTTGGTGGCAGGAAGTGGAAGTCGTGGCAGTGGCGCGCATGAGCATCCCGCTGGGTGTGCCTTTCTTGCCGAGCAGTTAAACAAAAATGTCGACGGCGTAGCGGCAGAGGTCTCGCAGGGGTGGCCCGAAGATCCAGCGATTTTCACCGATACAGATGCTATTATTGTTTATTCAGGCGGTGGTGAAAAACATCTTAGCATCCCGCATCTTGATCGGATTAGTGAATTGATGGCACAGGGCATAGGACTCGCAATGTTACACTTTGCAGTCGAGGTGCCGAAGGGCAAGCCGGGTGATTGTTTCTTAGACTGGATCGGTGGTTACTTTGAACCCGGCCTTTCGGTGAATCCTTATTGGATAGCAACGTTTACTGAATTTTCTGAACACCCGATAACACGTGGAATGGAGCCATTTTCATTGAAAGATGAGTGGTATTATCACATGCGGTTTCGTGAAAATATGCGGGGCGTGACACCTGTGTTGAGTGCGATTGCACCTGCATCAACGCTCAAAAGACCCGATGGACCATACAGCGGCAATCCACAAGTCCGTGCTTCGGTTGCAAAGGGCGAACGACAGCACTTGGGGTGGTGCGTCGAACGTCCCGATGGCGGGCGTGGGTTCGGATGTACCGGTGGACATTACCATCAGAATTGGGGGAATGATCAATTCCGTAAGTTAATTCTCAACGGGATTGTCTGGACAGCAAAGATGGAAGTCCCTGAAGGAGGTATCTCCACGCCGACACCAACCGAAATGGAATTGGAGGCGTATCTGTAGGTGCGGCATTATTCTATGAGTAGGCTGAATGAAGTCTAAATAATTCGGTAATTCTATATTTCCACAGGCACGGTAGGTGCGGTGTTTTTGCTGGGGTGTTTCCCGCACCGGATATGGCTATGGCATTACCAAATTAATAAATTAATCTTCATCTGACCGCATTGAATTTTACCTTTATGAAACCGCATCTACCGACTAAGGAGACGGAACATGGACCAAGCGTTACAAGATTATCTCTTCGACCTACAAGGCTATCTAATTTTAGAGAACGCAATCTCGAAAACCGATCTCGATGAAATGAACGCGTGGATTGATGCGCATTGGACTTACGTTGAAGATCCGTGGGAGGAAGAAACCGAGGACAGACGGATTCCACGCTGGATCGGAAACATCGAAACGCATACCTACAACATCGAGAACGGTGTGAATTTCCAGAATATCATTGAGGGTGGCGATGTTTTCCAGAAACTCATCGACCATCCGTCATGGATCGGTTTGGTGCGGAAATACGTCCACGAAGTCAATGGGCTTTCTATCCATGAGAATTTCCTTAACGTCCGCGGTCCCGGTGGTTTCATCCATATCCACTGTGGTGGACATGTCCCGCTGAGTTACCTCACCTTCCGACAGGAGAACACCGGCGAATGGATGGTAGGGCAGATTAACGTCCTGATGGCACTCAACGACATTGGACCCGGCGATGGCGCACCGGTGTTGGTGCCGAGTAGCCATAAATGCACAGAGATTCACCCGCGTTTGAAGGTCGATGGGAAAGGTTTGGTCTACGACGGTGTAAGCGGTAAACCCGCAGGGACAGCCTTTGCGACGAAGGAGATCTATCTCAAAGCAGGCGATGTCGTCATGTTCACGGATGCGATTACGCACGGGTCGGCAGAACGGACGAATGAGGGGTATCGACGATCTATCGTCTATCGCTATTCTCCGAGATATGTTCGTGAACGTTTTGACTATCCGCATTCAAAAGAATTGTTAGCACGGTTGACACCCGATCAACGCAAGATTATCCAACCGACAGCACCGCGTCGCCCGCCACAGGTTGTGTAACAGGCGAATTATGTCTTTATCTTTGAAAGGCAAAGGAGGTTCATGATGCGAAAAGTTGATTTGCAACAGCAGGCAGTTAGGTTAATCAGGCAGCTCTCTACCGAAAAACTCAAATCTGCTGTTGATTATCTCGTTTATCTTCAAGATGCAGAGACGCAAAGTGTCTCTTCTGATCACGAAATTCCATCACAAAATCTGGGAACGGCGATCCACGAAATGTTCAAACCTTTTGGCGGAGTGGAACTTGAAATACCCCCACGGGAACCGGCGCGAGAACCGCCTTGCTTTGACTATAATACTTAAAATAATCTATGGAGGATATTTTCATAATGCGCACAATTCAAGAAATATCGGCGGACTTGTCAAGCCTAAGTACCGACGAACTGCAACACATTGAGCGGGTTATTCGCGATTTATATCGGGCTCGTCATGAAACCATTATTTATGATGATGGCTACGGAATCTGGACAGAACAGGATCAGGTCTCAGCGGCAGCGGAGGTTTTTCAACAGTTTGAGAAAGAGGAAAATTTAGAAGACGATGTTGATGCCTAAACGTGGTGAGATCTGGTTAGCCGACCTTGGATTCGCGGCAAAGACGCGACCTGTTCTGGTTTTAAGTGTGCCTTTTTCAGATTCGGATTATGCTTTACTAACGATTGTACCGCATACAACAAACATAAGACGCTCTGCCTTCCAAGTTGAGCTTTCTGTATCAGGTTTGAGACCTGGTGCTTTCAACGTTCAAGGACTTACGGCAATTCCACCGTCCAAGTTCATTCGCAGGTTGGGAACATTGCGGTCTACTCAAATGAGATTGATTGAAGATACAGTAAAGGAATGGTTGGGGTTTCAGGCTTTTTCTGAAAGGCCATCGGAAAATTAACAGACTATGGGAAAACCGGAAAAAACACTCTGGGGTGGACGCTTCAGCACAAGCCTCACCACAGAGACGATAGCCTTCACGCACTCCATTGAAGCCGATACCCGACTCATCGGATACGATATCTGGGGAAGTCAGGCACATGCAATTATGCTCGCTCGGCAAGAAATTATCTCCGATGCCGACCTGCGCGAGATTTTGCGATGGCTCCAGAAAGCAGAAGCGGATTTTCAGAACGGTGATTTCACGCTCGACCCGAATAAAGAGGACGTACACATGAACGTCGAATCGTATCTGATTGAGAACGCCGGACGCGAATTCGGTGGTAAACTCCACACCGCTCGTTCTCGCAACGATCAGGTACTCGTGGACGCGCATCTTTACATTCGGGATGAGATTCTCAACCTCCAGCGCGGTCTCTCTGAACTCTGTGAGGCATTCCTACACATTGCGAAAGCACATACCGATACCGTTATGCCCGGCTATACGCATACCCAACACGCACAACCGATAAGCCTCGGTTTCTGGGCGACGGCTTATGTGAGTATGTTCCTACGGGATCAGAAACGTCTGCAATCTGCATATCGACTCGCCAATGCGAACCCTCTTGGCGCGTGTGCCTTGGCTGGCACGACCTTCCCGATTAATCGACACCTAACGACAAAACTGCTCGGTTTCGACGCACCACACGAACACGCCTTGGATGTCATCAGCAGCCGAGATTTTATCGCCGAGACGCTTTTCGCGTTGTCGCTTGTGATGGCGAACCTCTCGCGAATCAGTGAAGAAATCGTCTACTGGACGACCTATGAATTTGGGATGGCGGTGCTTGACGATGCTTATAGTTTCGGAAGTTCCATTATGCCGCAAAAGAAGAATCCCGACATCGCCGAACTCACACGCGGTCGCACAGGACGCGTCTATGGCGCATTGTTGGACCTGTTGACAAATCTCAAGGGATTGCCACTGGGTTACAATCGCGATTTTCAGGAGGATAAACCCCCGCTCTGGGAAGCGTTTGATATTGTGGAGGCGTGTCTCGGTCTGCTACCGGAACTCCTCAGAACGACAGATTTTAAAACGGAACGGATGGCGGAATTGGCGAATGCAAATTTCGCAACGGCGACGGAGTTGGCAAATTATCTCGTTAAGGAACATCAGATCAGTTTTCGGGAGTGCCATGAGATTGTCGGATGGCTTGTCGGAGAACTCGTGCAGCAGGAAAAAACGTTCGCCGATTGGGAGTTAACGCACGAACTCTTGAAACAGAAAAAGATTGACATACCGATCGCACAGCTGAAACAGATACTGGATGCTGAATTGGCGATTCAGAATAACCAGAGCCTCGGCGGCACATCACCTGCGGAGGTGCGTCGGATGATAGACGACTTTCAGGGACGACTTAATGAGATTGCGTCACATGTTGATGCTTGCCAGATGCAAATTGAGGACGCGCATCAAGAAACATTGCGAATTGTTGAAGATATTTTAGAAAGACCGATTAAGATAATGTTGTAGCGGCGAAGGTAAAAAAAACGATGCGTACGGGTCCATACAAACTAATCAGGGACTTCGCACAGAAACATCCGAATACCAGATCGGCACTTGAGCGTTGGTATAGATTGATGCGCGGAAGAAATTTTCGTTCCATCGCAGAGTTGTGTGGCATCTTTCCTCACGCTGACCGAGTTGCAGGTTGGACTGTTTTCAATATTGGAGGGAACAGGGCACGCCTCATTGCAACTATCCACTACGACGAGCAGATAGTGTTTATTCGTCATGTGTTAACCCACGCTGAGTATGATAAATGGAGACCTTGACAAACACTATTAGGTCTGCTACTGATAAATTCAGGAGTATACTATGTCAACCGAAAAACATACTGCACCTAATGTAGCGCAAGTTAAACTTGAGCACAATATTCCGAGTGGTTCTCGATCCCTTGCAGCACTAAACATTTTAAACGGGGCAATTGGCAAATGCCAAGATAATACTATCATAGCCTTAACCGAAAACGATTACGAGCAATTGGTAATCCTGCTCGGGGAATTAACAGATGTGGTACGCGACGACGAAGACCATCTCCTCGCTCCATTGATGCAATTCGTTTTTGGGCTCATTGAAAATTATGAGCGTAAACACATTCCAGAGTTGGCAGAACTTGGATGAATGAAAACTGAGTACTCCAATAGCCCCGACGGAAGAACGCTTTGCATTAGACAATACACAACGCGCATCCCCCCTACATAGGAGATTAGAAAATTGAGGGACAGATTAATAGTCGCTTTGGATACGGACGATGGTGAGGAAATTGACTGGCTATCTGGCACACTTATGGATACAGTCCGTTGGTTTAAGATCGGCTTTCAGGCGTTCAGTGCGCTCGGAACGGAAGCGTTCCCATGGTTCGATCAGAACGGATATAAAGCCTTTGTTGACCTGAAATTCCACGACATTCCGAACACGGTGGCACGCGATGTCAGCACGATGACGAAACATGGCGCAAATATGATTAACATGCACGCCTCTGGTGGACTTATAATGATGAAGACGGCAAGAGCAAGGGCAGACGAAGTATCTGCCGAACGCGATATTCCGCCGCCAATACTACTCGGCGTGACCATTCTGACAAGCATTGAAGAAACTAACTTTCGGTTAAGTTTTGCCTCAGCACGGACGCTTTCGGAACAGGTTGTCTATCTCGCACAGTTGGCGCAGGAAGCCGGACTGGACGGTGTTGTCGCGTCGCCGTTGGAGATCGAATCGATACGGAAAGCGTGTGGAAAGGATTTTGTCATTGTCACACCCGGTATCCGTCCAGCGTGGGCATCGGCGGGAGATCAACGCCGCATCACTACGCCAGCGGAGGCGATTCAACGCGGCGCGGATTACATTGTTGTCGGTAGACCGATTATTGACGCGGAGGATCCCTTGGAAGCTACCGAAATGATCCTTGAAGAAATGAAAGAGGCTTAACATTATGAACATTGTGTGTATCTGTTTAGACACGTTTCGTGCAGACATCATCGGTGAAGGCAAGAAGTATAGCCACGTGCAAACGCCGAACCTCGATGCCTTGGCATCAGAGTCTGTCCGGTTCACACGCGCCTTTGGTGAGGGACAGCCGACGCTTCAGATCCGGCGCGGCAACTTCACGGGGATGCGGAGTTTTCCGTGGAAATACAATTTCGACCGGCGTGGACATTGGCATCATGCGCCGGGTTGGCATAAGATACCACCCGAACAGGATACAATCGCTGAAGTCTTGCTTGAACGCGGGTATCTCACTGCTCTGATTGCGGATACGTATCACATGTTCAAGCCGACGATGAATTTCTCGCGCGGGTTCGCACATTTCGATTTCATTCGCGGACAGGAGTCGGATAACTGGAACAGCGGTGATCCGAGGTTGATTGAAGAACAACTCCGAAAACATGTTCGTGAACCCCTCAACTGGCAACGGCATGCTGGACTCGTCAACTACCTCTTGTCGCAACGGCATCGTCAATCCGAAGATGACTATAGTTGTGCCCGCGTCTTCCGTGCCGCAGCGGACTGGCTACAGGACAATCATACCGTCGGTCCGTTTTTCTTATGGGTGGACAGTTTCGACCCGCATGAACCGTGGGATCCACCGAAGTCCTACGCAGACCTCTATTTTTCCGACTATTCCGGCAAGGATTTCATCACGCCGGGCAACGCGAACGAAGGTGATGGACCTACGGAAGATGAACTTCGCCGGATTGAGGCACTCTACCTCGGCGAAGTGACGTTTGTCGATAAATGGGTCGGCGTGCTACTTGACAAGATAGAGCAGTTAAATCATGTCCGACCACGGTACACAACTCCGGGACCATGGAAGTTTCGGGAAGGGACCGAACAAGCTCCATCCTTTCAATACGCAGTTGAACCTGATGATTCGGCATCCAGAGGGACCCCATGACAAGGAAATTTTCGCGTTCGTGCAGAACCACGACCTTATGCCCACACTTCTGAATCAACTTGACATTCCGTGCAGTTGGACAGATGGTGAGAACATGTGGCAACTCGTTCGGCAGGAAAAAGCGTCGCTCCGTGAACGGATTATCACCGGTTGGGCAGGATTCATCACGGGCAACGCACGCGGTCGCGTCAGCGTGCGCGATAACCACTGGAACTTCTGTACTTCAGTCGGTTACAGAGATGAGAATGGCGATGAACTCTTTGATGTCCGAAATGATCCCGAAGAAATAGTGAATATTGCGAGTGACCATCCAGCGATCGTTGCAGAACGAAAACGAGATGTCGAGGCATTGATTGGACAACCCTTACCCGGACATTTCATTGAGGTCTGCGATCCAGAGCAGGCACCGATGACGCGATGGCTTCAAAAGAAATTGGCGGAGATGTAGAACTGGCTGTCAGCGGGCAGCAGTCGGCATTCAGGTGATTTCCGATGGTTGACCGCTATTTAAGTTTTTCCCAATCCCAGAGAAGGATTGTACCGTCGTCGCTTCCGCTTGCCAGTGTCTTCCCATCTGGCGAGAACATCAACACACCAACAGAGCCTTGATGTCCTGTGAGAATCACTTGTATCTGATAATCCGGATCTGATTTCCATATCTGAATTAACCCTGCTTCACTTCCGCTTGCGAGCGTTTTTCCATCCGGGGAAAAGGCTAAAGCAGTAGTGTTTTCAACAGCATCGAAGGTGCCGATGGGATTACCCGTGTTGACCTCCCATAAACGCACTGTCCAGTCGCCGCCTGCAGTCGCGAGTTTTGTGCCATCCGGTGAAAGGGCGGTTGCGTTAATTGCGTCAGGATGTTTGTCAAGCATCGCGAACGCATTGCTTGTGAAGGTGTCCCAGACGTAAATACTGTTTCCATGAGCAGTTGCAATAATTGAAGCGTCGAGGGAGAACGTCAGTGCCTCCGGTGGTGTTTTGGACATAAATCCGTCTCGTTCGCCGCCGATTTGGGACTCTGTGAACAACGAAACCGCCTCGCCGGTCTGTGCGTCATAAATCCAGATGCCAATCGACGTTGACGCAACAACGCGTGTGCTGTCGGGTGAGAGTTTGACATTGATTAATGTGCCTCTTCCGAGACGGGCTTTCGCACCTTCAGGCAGATGCCACTGTGTCGCAAAGTCCTGGGCAATACCCTTTGATAGCAGTAGACTGGAAAGCAAAAAACATACGATATAGAGAAGGTGGGTCTTTTTCATGAACTTGAACTCCTTTTTGGACAGTGCTTTTATCTTTGGAGTGTCTGTATCATAGTGGAGAGCAAATTCCGTGCCAGTTTGAATGATACTGCCTCAGAAACTTTAGGCGAAATAGTGATAAAAAACCGCACAAAGTTGGGCATTCTTTATCAAAATTCGGTGTCAAAACCCCGTTGCTTTAGCTGGGGGATGTAGACACCGCCCTATTGAATTAGACCAAACCTTTGCTTAAAAAGATTTGACAAATGTCTAAAATTATGGTAGGGTTAATAGTATCAGGTTGGCAAGCTTTACAAGCGTAACCGCAAGGTTGCGGGCTTGCCTCGCACTTGTAAGGGGATAAATGCCTGATACCTGACATTCCATGCGAAATACGACTCATAAACTTTTCAACGATAAGACGTTGCGCCACTTGCACGATGATTTGAATATCATTGGTGTTGTGCGTAATCATTTTTTGGCGATCTCTATGC
>JAGWBV010000058.1:0-18588 GCA_021295715.1 Candidatus Poribacteria bacterium
GAAGAAAGAGACAGAAAGTATCGCCTTTTCTATCCCTATTTTACCACATTCTTATGGTTTACTCAATATGACTTCATAGATACGATAATAGCGTCTCTGCAACTTCAAGAGGTGAACATGCACACCATGCAAATCGTCAATCAAATTGCCGATCTGTATCAAGTTAGATTGATGGTAGAACTCGTATGTTTCTGTTTTCATGATTTTTCACGTATCACGCCTTTAACCCCTGCAAAGTAGGTGGGACCGACACATTGTCAAGCGACAATGCTTTGCATGTCGGTCCAACGTGATACTATTAATTATACGACATTTCGGACAAAATGTCAACTCTTTTTTTAGGCGTTTGGTCTCATTCAATAGGGCGAGACTGTATCCCAAATCTAAAGAATTGGGATACAGTCTCGGAAGATTAGGTAAAATATGCAATTGATTAGCGGTCTTCAAGACTGACGAATAAATCGCGATATACAGGTAAGGCAAGCTCCAATTTTAACGCCTCAGTGATTTCAAACCATCCGATAATTGAGTGCTCTTCCGGTTGTAAGCAATCCGGTTCGCCTTTCCAATCCGTTACGACAAATACATGGTAAGTGTGGTCGTTGTTGGAATCAAATAGTGTCGCGATGTGTTGAAACTGGATTGGTATAACACCGATTTCTTCCTGCAATTCTCTGATGAGTGTCTGTGTCAGTGTTTCACCATTTTCGCAGTGTCCACCGATCATATCCCAAACATTCGGATAAGAAGTTCGGTGTTTAGCCCTTTTACCCAACAGAATTTCTTTATTCCTGAACAAGATTCCGAGGGCGCAAACTTTTAATTCCATGGAATAAATTCCTCAAATTGTGGGCATCACATTCCCACCGCACACCGGAATATACGCACCTGTGATGTAACTCGCGAGATCTGAGGCGAGGAAAAGTACGACGTTAGCAATCTCTTGAGCAGTGCCACGGCGCTGCATCGGAACTTGACTCCAATAATGTTCGTCGGATGTGCTCGCTTCGCTTTTTTCACTGATAGTCCATCCCGGTGCAACTTGGTTAACAGTAACACCATGAGAACCGACCTCTTTGGCAAGAACCCGCAAAACGCCGTCCATACCGCGTTTACCCGATGTGTAGGCACTCTGCCTCTCAAAGTTTTGCATTGAACACTCTGTATTAATGCTAACGACTCGTCCCCATCCTGCTTCAATCATCGCAGGGACAAAGGCTTGTGCCATATATACATTGTGCAGAACGCAAGACTGGAACTGGCTTTCGTAGTCTTCAGCGGACTGTTCTAAAACCGAAGTCCAGTTATACTGAATTACGGCATTATTGACGATGATGTCCGCCGAACCGAGTCGCTCTGAGACGACATCACGCATAGCGTTTATCGAGTCCTGATCCGTGACATCCGCTTGGACTATGGCTGCCCGGACCCCTTTGGCGGTGATTTCATCTTGTAGAAGGCGTGCTGTTTCTTGGTCCCTATAGTAGGTGATTGCGATATCCGCACCCGCTTCCGCCAAGGTTCTTACCATAACACGTCCTAACGCGCCTGAACCACCTGTAATTACTGCTACTTTATTGGAAAGGTCAATCGGAATCATTTTTCCTCTATTCCCTAAAGATACCGTGCTGTGTTATGGCTGTAACAAATCACCAGGAATACGAGACATCGGATAATTTGCGTCTTCGTCGCGATTCGCAATAATTTCCGGAACATCCCTATCCCAGTAGTCTGGTATCGTATTCGGACGGCTATGCCATGCAAGTATAAGCGTCCGTCGCACATCGGTAAAATTTCTGTGGGCGGAGTGTAAGATACGCGCATCTGCCATTACCAATGAACCCGCTTTTGCACAGACATCCACTTGATCTGGGTAATCACTGAACATGATGGGATGATCCTCATCAATAAACCGCGCGCCCTGCTCATGTGCTGGCACCAATATGTCGTGTAAATCGATACGCTTACGGTGTGTTCCCGGAATAACTTTTAAACACCCATTTTCCCGATTCGTATCCGTAAGATAATAATTAAGGAAAATCGTTTGGGGCCACGGTGTGCAACTCAGCGGATCGTTCCAGCGCATCCAATCTTGATGCCAATAGAGTGGGGGACCCCCGGATTCCTTGGTTAAAATAATAATCCCACCGGATGATACGAAATCTCCGAACCCAATCTGTTCCAAAGCATCACGCGCGGGTTGCCATTCCAACAGTTTTTGAATATGGGCGTTATCCTCACCACGGACGTTGACGTGCTGTCCTTGATAGATAACATCCTCAGGTTCTATATGTCCTGCAATAAGTCGTTCCGACTCATCTCGGAGTTCCTGTAAAAACGCCTCCGTCAGAACATCATCAACAACGCAGAAACCCTCTTCGATCATTTGCTCCCGTTTTTGTAAAGCGACTTCAGGTGTCATTGCACGCTCCTCTACTTACAAATTAAATGTGATTCTAAAACTAATCCTTGGAAGGGGTAGCTTGAAATTTTATTTTATACGAATTAATAGGAGAAAACAACAATTTTTTTCTCATTTGGGTCTGTTTATCCTTCGTGTAACAACGAATCTTGACCTGTTCCACATTTTGTGTTATACTTTGAAAAAGATAGGAGGCAAGTCAGATGATTTCTCGGCAGGATATTCAGGCGACGTGTGATGACATCGTGCGTGAATTCGCGCCACTGCAAGTCATTCTCTTTGGTTCGTATGCTTATGGCACGCCGACAGAGGACTCAGATGTCGATTTGCTGGTCGTCATGGACATTCCAGAGTCAGAGACGCGCCGTCAAACTATCGAAATTCGTCAACGCATCCCACGCCGTTTCCCTATGGATCTGCTGGTGCGTTCACCCAAGGAGATTGCTTATCGCCTCTCATACAACGATTGGTTTCTCCGCGAAATCACGGAAAAAGGTGAGGTGCTTTATGGGGGCAGCAATTTTTTTCCAAAACCTTTGAAGATAGAGAAATGTCTTATGAATCCGTTAACAGCGGAATGGGTGCAGAAGGCTGAAGGTGATTATACCACGGTAAAGTTACTTCAGGAGAGTCCAATTTCAAGTAAAGATGTCATCTGTTTCCACGCTCAGCAGTGTATAGAAAAATACCTCAAAGCGTGGCTTCAAGAGGCAAATATCCCTTTCTCAAAAACACATGATTTAGCAACATTACTGGATTTGATAGTGCCGACAATTCCCGCTTGGCAGGCTTGGTATTCTGACTTTTTAATGATTTCCGAACATGCAGTTGATCCTCGCTATCCCGGTAAGTTCGCTACTGATAGCGAGGCAGAGCAGGCGGTGGAAATCTGTATCAAGGTGCGTCAAGTGGTTCGATCCGAACTGGAACTTCCTCAAAACCTATCAGAAAGGCAGGCTTAGCACATGGAAAACAAAGGACGAACAATCAATATTCCGAAACTGGAAATCTCCGATCAGGAACGTGCTGAAAATAAACTCACGCCAGAAAGCCTCGATGCAGGCGTGCGTCTCTTACGCGAGGCTGGATTGGTAGTCATTGAAAGCGTTCTCCCACCGGATTGGATAGCAGAACTTGATGTCGCTATGGAAACCGTGCTTAGCAATGAAGATAACGGTCATGAGGGTGAACACCCGATGCTGCAAATGCCGTTCATGGATCCGCGCATCATTGATAACCCGTTCGCGATGCCGATTCTGAAAGCGGCGATGGGTGAGAAAGTCTATGCGTATCTGCCTTACGGTTGTAACTCAACTCGTCCCGGGAACGAAATTCAATGGATTCATCGAGATTCGGGACAACTCTTCCCTGAACTACCGTTCCCGCTGCCGGTTTCAACGATTGTCGTTAACATTCCGCTTGTTGATTTCACAGTGGAAAACGGCGCGACAGAAGTGTGGCCCGGTTCACATCTCATCGTTGATGACGCGGCTGTGCGTAACTCACCATACAACGTCTGTGAACCGGAACGCGCCGCAAATTACCCCTCATTTCAGTTAGAGATGCCCGCCGGTTCAGTCGTCGTGCGTGACATGCGGTGCTGGCACCGCGCCATGCCGAATCGGACAAAAAATACTGTCCGGCACATGCTTGCACTCGTCTATTTTCGACGGTTTCACCATGCCCCCGACGCACCCGGAATCTTCCGCGCACGGATTCCAAAAGAGATATGGAACAATATGTCTGAGGAAGCACAAGAGGTATATCGGTTCCAGACACACGATTAAGGAGTTACAGAAGGAGAAATATGGAACGAACACTACTGATCCATCCCGACATGCCTGAGATTGACAGAGAACACGGTTTCTCGAATATCAATGGACCTTCACTCGTTCGCGTGCCAGAGTGGGTAGAGAATCCTCTGGGAAAATACTATCTCTACTTTGCCCATCATCGCGGTGCCTATATCCGGTTGGCTTATGCGGATGCTATCGAAGGCCCTTATACTATTTATCGTTCCGGCGCGTTGCACCGGGACAATACCGTGTTTCAAGGACGCGACCACATCGCCTCCCCAGATGTCCACATAGATGCGGAAAATCGACGATTCTTTATGTATTTTCACGGAACTTACGGTGGAGGACAGGCAAGCAGCTGGGCGACTTCCATTGACGGCGTGAATTACACCGCTTCGGATACACTGGATAAACGAAACGGTGCCTATTTTCGGGTCTTTTGGTGGCAGGGACATCCCTATGCGACATATCACGGCTGGATAAGCCGTGCGCAAACACCGGAATGGACAGCGACATTCATTTCGCGAGATACACCGCTCTTTCCACGTAAATCGGATAAGGACAATACGGGTTTCCCGCGCCACACAGCAAATTTACTTGAAGGGGATACGTTGACTGTCTATTACTCACTTTACGGGGACAGTCCAGAGCGCATTCGTAAAAGCACCGTACAGTTGACAGATGATTGGAACGATTGGCATCCATCTGCACCCATAGAGGTTATCGCGCCAAAATACGAGTTTGAGGGTGTGGATCTACCGATTAGACCGTCGACAGGTGGGTTAGATCGGGAACGCGTGCATGAACTCCGCGATCCAGCGATCTATTGTGAGAATGGAAAAACGTGGCTCCTCTATTCGGTGGCAGGCGAACAAGGTATTGCGATTATTCACCTATGATGGAGGCAAGTGTCTATTCCCAATCCTTCAAGCACGAATTGTTAATCCTCATTGACGTTTCTCAATGAGTCTTCCGAGAAAAAAAAACAAAACACCGAGCGTTAGGAAGCCCATCTCAACGCCCATTGCTTTGGATTCACTATAACCATACGGATTGACACAGCCCAAATAGAGTCCTGCTCCTAAGCAGGCTATGCCCATCAGTTCCAAAGTTTTACCGATATAATACACGAATTCTCCAGTGCTACGTCGTGGTATTTAATTTAAACGTAGGGCAAGATTTTCACGCCTCACCCCACGGTTGCGGACTAATAGAGACTCTTGATGTGTCCCCACTGGATTAATTTTTGTTGTCGAGTTGGTTCGATTCTCGCAGTGAAAACGAGATCGGGAAGGTAAGCGTTTTCCTCCATAGTGTAACCTTCTGGAGCCCAAGCAATTTCATGCCGAAGGTTTCCACTATCGACATCGTTATAGGCGATGAGAAACCCAATACTATTGCCTTTCCTCGCGAGATTATCAATACGGAAACTTAACTCACATGTCTGTCCATCGTTTCCCCAAGCGACTCGCGTCAAGGGTGATTTCAGAGTACCCATCTTTTTTTCAATAGGGATCTCAAAACGGTAGAGATCTTCCGCTCGTCCCGAATGATGTGGATCCACGTAAAGAATAAGATGATCCTCTCGGAGCAGTTTTGTTTGCCGGTTTTCCAGTTGATCGTCTATTATTTTAATACCTACATAAAGGAAACCGTTTCGCCAAACCGCTGCGAAGGTTCCCGTAAAATCAGGAGATTCGCCCCAGCGTTCCCCACTAATCAAGTCTTGTTCCAGTTTACCGAGAATCGCTCTATCCCAAGCCGGATCATCAAGGTACCCATCTACAATAGGCGCGACCGGTGCGAGGTCTGCGTTATATTGAAAATTTTGAAGGTTCCCACCTGTGACATGCCCTAATGTATGAGGCACCGTTGCCAGCAGGAAGATAATTGTCGCAAGTATCTGTTTGTTAAAATTCATAAATTCCTCCTTTCCAGGATAGCCTGTAGGATTGGATTTTATGTCCGATTGATTTTCAAGACACGCTATTTTGCGCTTTGTATGGAGAATTTTAATCTACACAATTTAATTACTGAACCCAGTTTTATTATGACCGCGCTGAATCGTTTCGTAAACATCGCAACGCAGCCCTAAATATAGTAAAGCCCGAAAATATCTGCACACCGCCGGTAGGTGCGGTTTCTAACCGCACCGAGTTTGGTGTAAAATTAATTACAGAATCCACTATATTTTGTTGCACCTATTTTTTATTTCTTCATAATTATAGTATATCTTAACCGCGATTATTTATCAATTAAAATTGCTATTCACCTATTCGTGAATCGGAAATAGACGATTTTTTTAAATTCAGTTGAAATTTGGGAAAAAATCTGTTATACTTTATAAACTAACACCTTTTGATAAACTAAATACGTTTTGAAATTATTTTTTTCTCAGTGCTCAGAATTTAACAGAGAGGCAATTGGTTGTGAATAAAAATACAAGAAGCATGGTGATTTGGTGGGTAGTGGTTGCCGGACTCGTCGTCTTGGGCATTTACCAACTATTTAACCGCAGAGATCCAGTTTATCAACTCGCGACCTCTGACTTTCACCAATACATAACACGCGGTTCATCCCTGTTCGAAGGATATTTGGTCTTAGATGAAGAATGGGTTGAAGGACAGTTCAATAAAAATAGACTCAATGAAATTCGTGCTGAGATTCTGGAAAGCGTGGCCTTTGAAGAGCAAGAAACCCATCTCCCGCCAAAATGGCAAGGCGAATTTAGAGCAAGCCGTGATGCAATCGATGATTATGACATCCAAGCGAAACTTGACGAGAATGAAATTAACTATAACGTCAAGCCGCCCTCCAAATTTCCGCAGGGGTTGCTGATTTTCGGGACAACCGTTGTACCCCTACTAATTTTCTTAGGATTGATGATTTTCCTCTCGCGTCAGATGCAAGGGAGTGGGAATCGAGCCTTGTCTTTTGGCAAAAGCCGTGCCAGACTCCACTCTGAGAACCAAACGAAAGTGACATTTGAAGATGTCGCGGGTGTCGATGAGGCGAAGGAGGCACTTGAGGAAGTCATTGAATTTCTGAGGGCACCGAAAAAATTTGAGCGACTCGGCGGTAAAATTCCTAAAGGGGTCCTCCTCATGGGACCCCCCGGCACCGGTAAAACAATGCTTGCCCAAGCTGTTGCGGGTGAAGCAGATGTGCCGTTTTATAGTATCAGTGGTTCCGATTTCGTCGAAATGTTCGTCGGGGTCGGGGCATCCCGCGTCAGAGACCTGTTTGAAACTGGGAAAAAGAACGCACCCTGTATTATTTTTATCGATGAATTAGATGCTGTCGGTAGACACCGTGGTGCAGGGATCGGTGGTGGACACGATGAGCGTGAACAAACCTTAAATCAACTTCTCGTTGAGATGCAAGGGTTTGAAGCATCTGAAGGCGTAATACTTATTGCGGCAACGAACCGACCTGACGTTTTAGATCCTGCTCTCCTTCGTCCGGGACGATTCGATCGACAGATTGTTGTTGATTTGCCCGACGTGCGTGGTAGGGAAGCGATACTTAATGTCCATACGAAAGATCCTTATAAACTCGCTGAAAACGTCAATTTGGAAATCTTAGCGAAGGCAACACCGGGATTCTCCGGTGCTGACCTTGAGAATATGGCAAACGAAGCAGCACTACTTGCCGCAAGATGTGACAAAGAAGAAATCGACATGATGTGCTTTGACGAAGCCAAAGACCGAGTGCTCATGGGTCCCGAACGACGTAGCCTCGTCATTAGCGATGAAGAAAGACGGGTTACGGCTTATCACGAAGCTGGACACGCGCTTATGCTACACTTCGTGCCAGAAAGTGATCCGAACTACAAGTGCACTATTGTCCCACGCGGCAGAGCTCTCGGTGTAACAGCGAAACTTCCTCTCGAAGAACGGCATAATATGAGCAAAAAACGTCTCCTCGCGCATATCATTTTTGCCCTCGGAGGCAGAGTCGCTGAGGAAATTATATTTGGTGAACAAACCACCGGTGCCCAAAACGATTTTGAGCAAGCCACGAGTCTCGCACGCCGAATGGTTACGCAATGGGGTATGAGCCGCATGGGGCCTCTTACCTACGGCAGACGCGACGAACAGGTTTTCCTCGGTAAAGAATTAAGTGTCCATCAGGATTATAGTGAAAAAACTGCCATTGAAATCGACAAGGCTGTCCATGATATTGTAACAGAGTGCTATAATAAAGCACGGGAAATCTTGGAAACGAATCTTGAAGGCTTAAAGTTACTCGCAGACGCACTCTTAGAACGCGAAACGCTTGTCACCGAAGATATTGACGAGATTCTCGGACCCCGACCACAACTACCCGCGAAGCCAATTACATGAACTGTCGCGGTAAATCGCTCACTTTAGGTTTACATACACATGTAATGGGCATCTTGAACGTCACACCCGACTCTTTTTCCGACGGAGGGTGTTACCTTGATGTTGAACAGGCGGTCGCACATGCCGAACTAATGGTGGCGGAAGGTGCGACCCTTATTGATATTGGAGGAGAATCATCCCGCCCTGGGGCATCTTCGGTGTCTGTCAATGAAGAATTAGCGCGAATCCTACCCGTCATTCGCGCGATTGTTGGTACCGTTGATGTTCTTCTTTCCGTTGACACATATAAAGCTGAAGTGGCTCGACACGCCCTCGATGCCGGTGTCCATCTTATCAATGACATCACAGCGTTACGTGGCGACACCACAATGGCAGCGGTTGTATCAGAAATGGAAGCCGGACTCATTCTGATGCACATGAAAGGGACACCCCGCACCATGCAACAAGCCCCTCAGTATCACGATGTCGTTAGCGAAATTTGTGATTCACTTCAAGAGAGTATCAAGATTGCCGAATCCGAAGGTGTTTCTGCCGACCGTATCATTATCGACCCAGGGATAGGATTTGGCAAGACAATAGAACACAACCTTGAAATCCTAAAACGCCTTTCGGAATTTCGAAGATTACACAAACCTTTGCTCATTGGGACTTCACGGAAATCGTTTATCGGTAACATTTTAAACCTCCCTGTAACCGAGCGTATTGAGGGAACAACCGCGACAGTGTGTTGGGCGATCACACACGGCGCGGATATTGTGCGCGTCCATGACATCAAAGCGAATGTTCGTGCTGCTCAAATGACAGATGCACTTTATAGATAATCTGATGCACCAGCAAAAAATTCAGGGAATCGGCATTGATATCGTTGAAGTTCAACGGATCCGAGACGCATCCCGTCGGTGGGGATCACGTTTTGAACAACGGATTTATACGCAACAAGAACTTGCTTATTGTGGAGATGCTCCGTCTCGGTACTGGCGGCTTGCTGCTCGATTTGCTGCGAAAGAGGCAACGCTCAAGGCTCTCGGCACAGGTTTGACAACAGGAATGCGTTGGCAAGACGTAGAGATTCAAGCGAATACGGTCGGAAAACCCGATCTCATTCTACACGGGGAAGTGCAACGCTATGCACAGAAACACAATATCAGCACATCATTCGTCTCTATGTCCCATACAAATGACTATGCTGTAGCACAAGTTACACTCTGTTGCGTATAATTTTCAGTTATCAGTTAACAGGCATCGGTACCAATAACCTTTTATGGGATGTTCCTAACCGCCGATAACTACAAAGAGGTAAGTAGTGAAATACGTCCAAAATTGTGTCGCGATTCTCTTGTTCTGTATGGTAAGCCTCTTTTTTGTTTCGGGTCGCACCACTTCAATGGCAAACACAAGGGCTTCAGCAGATGGATTCCTCAAACAGTTGCTTGGAGCGGAACATTATGGGATGGGTGGAAGTTTTGTCGGCGCAACCCGCGGAGCGCATGCCTTAGGTAGTAACCCTGCTGGTATCAGTGAGACAACAGGGAACCGGTTCGTTATTCACGCAACCCGTTTCCCACACACTATCGCCCTGCTTTCCAAACCGAACCTAAATGCCAATTATGAGGATTATAGTCGGTACGAGCAGTACGCATCTGGGGTTGAAACTTTAAATTGGGCATTTCCAATGGGCACTTTCGGTACGCTTGGATTCGCACTCGCTTTTGAACAAGCCGGTGCGTTTCGGAGAGTAGACTCTCTCGGAAAGGCTCTTAACAGTTTCCCCGAAAATAATCTTGCGATTGGTCTCAGTTACGGTGTAAATCTGTTCGGCGGCACAGTTTTGGGTATTGACACAAAATGGTTACGCTCCAAGGCAATTGACACTAATGGCAACGAAGACTTAGGGCACGGATATGCTTATAATGTCGGTATTATCCAGCAGATTGGAGAAGCAATTCAGATTGGGGCTGTCGTTCAAAATTTGAGCAACGGACTCTCTTTCTCTGACCCCTCTATTCCAGATACAATGGAGCGCACGATTGTAACCGGTATCGCATACAAGCGCGAAATATCCGATGTGGCTTTGAGATTCGGTTTAGATGCACATCCGCCTTTCCACGATGGTATTCGAATAAATATAGGAGCAGAAGCGTGGTATCGCTACCGAATTGGAATTAGAATTGGGTACCTCAGAGATACACAAAAACGTTACACATCGGTGTTCCTTTTGCCAGACGCTTCATTTGAAACGGAAGAACGACTCTGGAGAGCAGAAGGGCTCTGCTTCGGGATCGGTTTCAGATTCGGAAACATCATTCTCAATGCAGCATATACACCGCAATTTACCCCCGTTGTGGTAGATGAAGAACGTATCCATATCGTGCAAGGGAACGCTGTGTATGCCTTTTCAATCGGGCAAGCCTTCTAACTACAATCGTGACGTATGTCTGATCAATATAGAACGGTAGTGGGAATCGCCCACGCGTCCCACGTTGTAAAGAAATCTCGATTTCTCGGAGAGGCAACAGCTGTACACACCCAAGAGGCAGTGAAAGATTTTCTGAGCCAAGTGCAAGAACGCAGCCCACGCGCTTCTCACTATTGTTATGCTTACAGTATTGGCAGTGATACTACACTGCGCGAATATGCTACAGACGCAGGGGAACCCACGCATTCTGCGGGGCCTCCTATTCTCTCGGCGATTCGAGCGTTTGACTTGTCGAATATTATCTGTGTTGTCACTCGGTATTATGGTGGTATCAACCTCGGTGTCGGTGGGTTAATTCGTGCTTACGGTCAATGTGCCAGAGAATGCTTACAAAATGCTACAATTGAAAACCGTATCTTTCATCAAAATTTGTATCTAAAAGTTGATTATCCGGATATAGGCACCGTCGTCACGCTATGTAAACGCGTCGGCGGAAAAGTAATAGACATAAAATATGATCCGGATCCGATGATTCAGATTCAGATTCGACAAAATGCCGTCGAACCCTTTCAAGCGAAACTCCAAGGTCTTGGAATCGTAAAGTGATAGCGTCTATCATATTTAATGTCAGGAGGTTCACGATGGATAACATTGAGATAAAGTATACAACTACACATGAATGGATTGAATTTCTCAATTCAAAGGATTGTAATGTTGGAATCACAGAGCGGATTCAAGAGGTCTACAATAGCATTGTTTTCATAGAGTTGCCAGTTCTCGGCGAATACGAACAGGGAGAAATTATCGGACGCGTTGAAACATCAGAAGGAAGGAGCTTCTATATTTATGCCCCTGTAACAGGTGAAGTTTACGAAATCAACGCGGCTCTTGACGATGATATTGAACTTCTCAATCGCTTTCCAGAAGGAGATGGATGGATTTGTAAATTTCGGCTTGAGAACCCAAATGAAATAGACACGCTCCTCAGCCGAAAAGAATACGAGTCACATGAAGAGGAAGAAGTCAACGAAGATGAGTACTTGCCAGAAACAAATTTTTACGATAACATCGAGGATTATTGAGTTCAGTTCCCTCATATTGATACTACAAGTGCACTATTATGCTACCACAGAGGTGATAAAAACACGGCGGACAATGCTCAACTTTGGCACTGGTAAAACGCTTTCAATCTGGTAACCAAGATCGGTCAATGTTTTACTGAGATCCCGAAGATCGATGAATGCTGCTCTCGACGCACACGTCCGCAAATTTGACAAAATCTCTATCTCTTGAGTGCTATCTCTAACGAGATTAATCCCGTAGGGCAGATCCGTTGCAACCGCGTCATACTGCCCATCAATTTGTCTCGCATCACCGAGTGCTACGTCTGCTGAGAGTCCGAAATGCTGAAGATTTTTTGTCGTCGCGCCGATCATGCGAGGGTTAACATCGGAACCAGTCGTGTGGATACCGCTATGCGCAGCAGCCATCACGATAGTGCCAGTTCCACAACACGGGTCAAGTAGACGATCTCCTGGAAGTGCTACTAAATTCACGAGCACTCTCGCCAACCGAGCCGGTAGTGAACTCGATGTTACGTAAGGTCGTTGATTATGCGCATGCCAAACACCATCGGACTCGGAAAGGAGTTGCCCAAACCACATTTTTTCAGCCGTCACAACCGTTAGAAAGGTAGTCCGTGGCTGCCGTAAATTCGCACTACCACTGATAGCTGTGCCGATGTCTCGCGCGAGGGTCATAGAGTTCATTTTTAGGGTGCGGGGCTTTTTTACGACAGAAACTCGAAATTCGTCCGCATGTAAACCTATGGACCTGATGTTTGAACAGAGTTCTGTGAGACTGCTTGTTTCAAAAAGGATTTCGCTGCAACTTTTCAGATACGCGCCTCGACTGACATCAACACACCTGTCCGAAATCGAGATGCCGTCTGTATTTGGCACAGACCCTGTCAAAGCTACGCATTCCGCACGCACTAATTCTGTGAGTCCATCTGGAGTTGCTGTGAGATAAAGATATTTAGGCATTGCTTTGATTATATCACTATCTGAAGAAAAACTACAATCGATACCGAAAAGGAATACTATGTCCCAAACAGAAAAAATTCGGATTGGGCACAGCCCAGATTCCGATGACGCTTTCATGTTCTACGCTCTCGCTAAAGGATTAATCCCAACGGGTCCTTATGAGATTGTTCATGTCATTGAAGACATTGAAACCCTAAATCAACGTGCGCTTGCCGCTGAACTTGAGGTTACAGCAATCTCTGTTCACGCCTACGCTTACGTCGCCAAGGATTATCTGTTCATGCCCTGTGGCGCGAGCATCGGCGACCAGTACGGTCCCCTTGTCGTTTCCAAGGAACCAATGGACACCCTCGCGGGTAAACGCATCGCCATTCCCGGTAAAATGACGACCGCCTATCTCACACTTAGCCTCTTCCAACCAGATTTTGAGGCAGAGCCCCGTCCTTTTGATAAAATATTAGATGCCGTCCAACAGGATGAAGTCGATGCGGGACTCATAATTCATGAAGGACAATTAACCTACGCACGTGAAGGGCTTCATAAAGTCATTGATTTGGGTGAGTGGTGGTATGAGGAAACTGGATTACCATTGCCTCTCGGTGCGAATGTAATTCGTCGCAACCTCGGCACCGAAAAAATTCGTGAGATAACAGCATTACTCAAACAGAGCATCCAGTACTCACTCGAACACCGAGAACACGGTTTGGAGTATGCAATGACTTACGCTCGCGACATGGAAACCTCGCTCGCGGATAAATTTGTAGGGATGTACGTCAATGACTATACGCTTGATTACGGGGAAAAGGGCAGAGCAGGCGTGCGGGAATTGCTCCACCGTGGTAATGTTGCTGGGATTATTCCGCACCCTGTAGACGCTGATTTTGTCTCGCTTGAATAACCTCTTCGATTTATTTCTGTCAAGGTGGGGTCCCATACCTCATCCCTTTGGTATATCCACAGACATCATGGATACAAAACGTCGCAGATATTTTCACTTAGAAAATGCTGATAATAAGAGACTCGCCTCCGGGATTCTCTACGATGAAGGAAACGTGCAAATTCTGTGGCGCGACGATTCTGGTTATACGGCAGAGCAGTACGCATCTATCAATCTGGTATTAGACTTAGTTCCGGGGATCGCTGTGTTGCGCATTGAAGGTGATGCGGCGAAAAACAACGGAGTGTAAAAAATCGAATTAGGAATATCAAGAAACTAAGGTGTCGTCATTCAACGCAGTCGCCGATCCGCCAATTTGATAATTTTTCCGTTCTCCTGTGCGAGGTACATGTAACCGTGTCCGTCTAACACAACCCCTTCCTGTTCGTCACCGGGTAAAAGGTATTGCCTTAGAACAGTGCCTTCCCGTTTGAGCTCCACCAAGAGGTTCGTTGTATCGCTGATTAATACCAGAAAATCGCCTTGAGCATCGTATGCCAAGCCTGAAATGTCAATGAAGTTCATTTTATAAGCGTGGATGATCGCGCCATCTGACTGTTTCGCTGTTGCAGAACGCAGGGGCACAACGACCTCGCAGACGACCGAGGCTTCATCTTTCGCTTTAAGACTGAAGGATTGATTACCGACCCAAAAAGTACCACCTTCCGGGTGTGAGGCATCTGGAACGAAAGCAATCGCTTCGATACCCATGCCCCCTTTCCTCAGGAGTTGTTCACCGTTAAAATTCCTGCCGATTCTAAATTCCCTTTGAAGAGTGAGATCTTCTGGATCAAGTTCCAATATCGCTTCGTCGTCTTCCACAGCAGCGTACAGCAAGCCCGTACTCGGATCCACGGTAATTCCTTCAATATCCCGCTCGTTTAATCCTTTTGACTGAAGAAGTCTACCTTCCAGACTTACCTCATGGACACTCCCTGAATCATCAGCCAGAAATAGGCTCCGTCGAGTCGGATGGTAGGTAATACCAGAAGGTTCCGCTATTTGTTTCTGTGTTATACTCCCGACCCAATTATACGGAAGCGCAACTGGGCGTGATGCCCCCGTTTCTGTCGTCGCAGATTGCTCCATTTGGACCAGAAAATATACTAAAGCGATACTGATAATTATGATCGAAAAAATTAGAAGCACTCTTTTGTAAGACATCACAGTTCCTCCATCTTACATGCCTAAAGAGTTCTTTCCAAGACTCTTGCGTATACTCTATCATATTCTTTCCAAAGATTCAAGAAAAACGAAGTTCTTAATGTTTTCCCTTGACAAACCATTTCTGCTAATGATATTTTAATTAGACTTGTAATATCGTTTGGAGTTAAGCCTGAAAACAAGGAGCGGGTTATGACCAACATGCCGAGGCTCGTCGTTGAAGTCTTTGAACATGTGAATTTTCATGGACGCAAGGTTACGCTTGTTGAATCGATCCCGAACACTGGTGAAATTGGCGCACAAGATATCATATCTTCGATAAAAATCTACAAGGGACCAGGCTTCAACGCGTCGCCCAACTACAAAGCCATCTTTCACGAGCATGATAACTACAAGGGACGCCGGTTAGTGCTTGCTCCAGGTTTCTATCCAAACATCCATGACATCCCTTACAACTTCGGAGACGCGATTACATCTATCAGTTTCAGTCCATCAGCGCATCCAACACCACCGGAGTACGGAGCGGTCCCAGTCATTATTGAGGTATTCCGGGACGTAGATTATACCGGTCAACGGAGTGTTGTCATGCGCGATGTCAGCTCTATGTTCGACATCGGGATGAATGATACGGTTTCGTCAATCCGAATCCAGCGCGGACCCAGTTTTCCGTTCAGCGGATGCCATATCATTTTCTATGAGCATGTTAACTTTGAAGGGCGGCGATTGAACCTCAGCTTAAGTTCACAAGAATTTCAGTTGGCACTTCGGAACCTCAGAGCACTTCCACATTCGCAATCATTTTCAGATATTATCTCTTCGATAAAAATTGTGCCGTTAGGTGTATTCCGTGTGCTGATTGTTGTTGGTGATAATTTGAGTGGCGAGCCGGCAATATTGGAGTCCCTCACCTCTCTTGAAGGATTAAAATTCCAGTTTACAACTGTCCATGTTAATGACAATCCTGACAATAGAGGGGATCCGAACAATGCAATCAAACTCTCAAGCATTACGCTTTCAGAGTACGACATCATCTGGTTTACTTGGAACGCAACCGGACATGATGGTGAATATTTCGTTGAAGATGCCGATCAGGCAATTCAAGACTTCGCTCGTAAGGGCGGAATTGTTTGGGCTTCCGCAATGGATAACAATATCACGCCTCCCGACGGGGTCCATACGACTGAGCCTGCCTGGCGTGGCGACTGGCTTCCAGTGAATCGGCACCCGATTCGCGTGATTAATTCCAGCGATGGAAACGTTAAGATCAGTGACGACGGTCAAAAAACAGGTATGTTTACCTGGCCCCATAAGATAAATGTAGATACGCTCGTAACCGACGATCATTGGGTCACAAACGACGGAAGTTACCGAAGATTGGCTGTCAGAGAGGATAACGGAGATCCGATCAGTGTGCAGTTACAATGGGGAGACGGATATTATGTCGCTTTTGCGGTTGATACGCGTGATGCCTATCGGACAAGCGTAGCAAAACCTCTCATTGAGAATGCTCTCTGTTACTTAGCAAATCTGGCGTGGCAGACTTCCCCACGCCAACCACTCAAAGGACGATACCGGACGCATCTCAGCAGCGAGACCATTTTCAGGTAAATTTTTAGGTATGTCTTAAAAGTGAAAGCAGAACCATTAAAACCGGGCAGATTCTTATTTCGGTTAGCATTAACCAGACACCATCAACGATGCCCAGATTCTAATCGTTAGAAAATTCATTCTATAGGAGACTTGAATGCGTTTCATTGCTGTTATCGTTTTCTTAATAGCTGTAGCAGTCGCTGTTGGCTGGTTTGCGTATCAAAATCTTGACCGTTTCGGACAGAACGAGGTAATACGGTGGTTGACAGCGATTCTCTTCGTATTATTGGCAAGTTTGGCGACCTTCGCCGCGACAGTCATTCGCTACCGGATACCGAAAGCTGATGTTGCACTCGTGCGAACAGGGGGTGCAAGAGAGAAAATTCGTATCACCGGTGGTCTCTGGGTTAACACTATTATCCATGAAATCAAAGAAATCTCTCTGAATACCATGCGTATTGAGGTTATACGAGAAGGTCCAGAGGCATTGATTACCTACGACTTTAACCGCGGTGATGTGGAAGTTGTTTTCTACCTTAAAGTTGAACCCGAAGAGACCGCCATCTTACGTGCTGCACAAGCTCTCGGCGATAAATCTATGACCCCAGAAACTGTGCGCGAATTGATTGAACCCAAACTCGAAGGCGCATTGCGAAGTGTCGCAGCCGAAAGTGAAATTCAAAATCTTCTCCAGAAACGCCAAGAATTTGCTGATAAAGTACAAGGCGCGTGCGGTGAAGACCTGGAAATCCAAAACGGTTTGACCCTTGAAACCGTATCTATTATTCGGGTAGATCAGACCCCAGTTGAAACGCTTGATGCCGAAAACCGATTCGACGCAGTCGGTATCCGAATAATCACCGAAATCACAGCCGAGCAGGAACGAGAAAAAGAACGGATTGTTCAGGAAAAAGAGGTCGCTATTGTTCAGATTGAGGTTGATGCTCGTATACAGAAACTTGAAGCCGAACAACAACAAGCATGGGCAGAATCCGACCAGCAGAAAAATATCGCTATCTATGCCGCGGAACGGGAAGCCGAGACCCTCAAATTCCAATTTGAGATGGAACAAGGCGTGCAAGAACGTGAATATGAGATGAAGCAGGAGGTTGAGCGCGCACGTATTAGACAGGAACAGGTCATCCAAGAACGCGAAATCGAGATGAATCGCGACATTGAAGTCGCCCGCGTCCAACAGGAACAGATTGTCGCCGAACGTGAAATTGAAAAGAACCTCATTGTTGAAACACAACAGATTGAGCAATCCAAAGTCGTCCAACTCGCCGAAATTGAGCAACATCTCGTCGTTCAAATGCAAAGAATCGCACAGGAGCAAGCGATTTCTGTTCGCGAAATAGAGAAAGTCTTGACAATTGAGAAAGCCCGTATCGCCCAAGAAGAAGGGGTTATGCTACGCGATATTGAGCGTGACTTGGCAGTGCAAACGGCACGTTTCAGTCAAGAGCAACAGGTTCAACAGCGTGAGATCGAGAAAAACCTCGTCGTTGAAACCGCACAAATCGATCAGATCAGACAGGTTTCACTCGCTGAAATTGCAAAAATCCAGGTTGAAACCCGCGATATTGAAAAACAACTCGCCGTAGAAAGAGCCCGTATCGCCCAACAAGAAGGTGTATCCCTGCGAGGGGTTGAGCGTGATCTGACAGTCCAGACAGCGCAACTCGGCATGGAACAACAGGTTCAACAGCGTGAGATCGAGAAAAACCTCGTCGTTGAAACCGCACAAATTGACCAAATGCGGCAAGTCGAACTCGCAGAGATTGCTAAAGTATTAGCCGTAGAGATCACACGAATCGCGCAAGAGCAACAGGTTGAAACCCGCGATATTGAAAAACAACTCGCCGTAGAAAG
>JAGWBV010000058.1:18666-27864 GCA_021295715.1 Candidatus Poribacteria bacterium
ATCGAGAAAAACCTCGTCGTTGAAACCGCACAAATCGATCAGATCAGACAGGTTTCACTCGCTGAAATTGCAAAAATCCTGACGGTAGAACAGACCCGTATCAATCAGGAACTACAAGTTGCCTTAACCGACGAGGATCGGAAAATCGATGTTGCGAATAAGCAGCAGGTAACGGCACTCGCAGAGAAAGAGCAATTAGTCGCGGAAGCCGAACGTATGGGCGCAGAAGTGAATGTGACGGCAACAGAACAGGTGAAAGAAGCTGAATGGCAGCGTGAGGTGGCAATCATTGGTGCCGAAGCGCAGGCACAACCGATCGAACGACTTGCTGACGCTGTACTTGCCGAGGCGCGTGCGAAAGCACAAGGTGAGATGGCAGAATATGAAGCTCGAAATGTTGCTGAACAACGCGTCCTTGTCCAAGAGGCAATCTTAGAACTCATTGATGAAGCCCCTGATATTCTTGAGGAACTCATGAAACCTGTTGAGAAAATCGACAGCATCAAGATCCTGGATATGGGGAATAACGACGGACAAGGGGGACTCAACCGGAGTAATATGGGTAGACTCGCAAATGCCTTACTTGATACGGGTGCTATCTCTCCTATGCTTAAGGAACTGTTTAACTTTGCGGATGTAGACGCACAACAGATTACAGACAAAATTGCTGAATATCTATCTGATCTCGTCAACCGTCCGAGTTAATTTCCGTCATTACAGATAAGTCCTTTTTGGAAGAAACATGCGACATCCGCAATACCAAACTTCAAACAGAAAACCGAAACGCCAACGATGTCGAACGTGTCGTTCAGATAATGGGAAACGGATCTGTCCGGCACTCAACGGTATGTTAATTTGCCCGGAATGTTGTAGAGCTAAGCGTGCTAAAATCCCCGGTTGTGATGAAAAATGCGGATATTACTCACCACTTATTGTCTCCAGCAGAGCTCATAAAGCACCTGATTTTCCGTTGCATCGCTGTTTAATCAGTCGTTCTAAGGATACGGGTATGTTAATCGTGGTTGGTACCCGGAAACGTCCAGATGGCAATCTGAAAGCGATGTTCCTACTCATGGACCTCTGGAAGAAAGGTATTCGAGATTGCTTTTTTGATGCTAAACTTTCTGAGAAACAGTTCGAGAAGGTGTCACAAAGGATTGCGAAGAATTACAATCTCATGGAACCTACAGAACCTGACAGTGACGAACCCAAAGAACTCATTCGTCTACCGAAGGATACACTTGTTATTGAAGCGGATGCCGCAATCCACCTCGATAAGGGTGTAAGAATGGTTGAGCATGAAGAAGCGTCCGGTGGCAAAGCCATTGACAGTTTGAAAGGAGCACGGGCAATACACGAAATTTATATCCCGAAGACAGGGAAGTGGTACCTCTGGGCTCGCGCATTCTTTGAGTGGAGTAAAGACTCATATTGGATCGGTATGGATGATGCACTCGCAAAACCGTGGGATAAGGATGGGGGTCCAGGAGCGATTCGAATTTGTCCCGATCCAGATGATACTTCTAAATGGCACCGCTGGTTATGGAATGCCGGACCCGACAGCGTCGTAAATACCAAACAAGGTATCAATCCAGCTTTTTTCCAGATTAAACGGGCAGGCTACTACCGTCTCTGGTCTAAAGGCAGGGAAGCCGGTTCGCGCTTAGACCAGATTTTGCTGACCCGTGCCCGCGATTTCAACACGCAAATCGAAACAGAAGGAAAATCACTCCCAGTCAAGCATGCCCCACACCCATACGAACCTGCTTCCATCCATGAATGCCAAAAACTCATCCGCCACGCTGTCCAGATCGCAACCGCTGTCAAGACTGAAATACCTTGGGAATTCAAATATTGGCTTCAGGATGTATGGGGAGATATCACCCAATTCCCAGAAACAGAAGGCTCACTCTATAAATGCCCGAAATGCGCAGCCGATCTGCCACGACAGGCGGTCGATCTCATGATACAACATGCCCAGTCTGATGATATCCAATTCTATATTTTGTGCAGAAAGTGTGGAGGGGAGTTTGATTAAGCCTGTTTTAGTTCTACATTATCTCTCTTCGTCCATACGAATAATCTTACGGAGCTTGACGATTGGTGTCATCACCCTTGCTCTCTTTCCTCTGCTAAGTATCGCTGCACCACCAAATCCATACCTCTATTTTAATGAAGATTCAACAAGTGGTGAATTCGCACCTAAAACGCCTCAAAGCAGAGCAGAATTTCTTGAGGCACTTGATGGATGCTGCTTTGCCAGAGAACAAGGGGTCTTGCAGTCAGATGGTATAGAGTATGTCCTCGCTTTGAAAATAGATTTTGCTGATATGCCCGGACGTAGAGAAGGCGCGGCGTTCGATCAATACCTGTTCGCAACGGAAGGTATCTCCCTAAAAACGTATTATCGTGAAAATTCTTATGGACAGATGGATGTTCAGCCCGGTCCTGTAGGTGGCGTTTTCCCGAAAGGTAACACATGGATTCGTGCTAAAAAACCGATGACCTATTACGGCGAAGGCGGGAGAATCCTCGAACGCTATCGGGAATTGGTTCGCGAAGCGTGCGAAGCTGCGGACGCAGTCGTTGACTTTTCACAATATGACAGAGACAACGATGGAATCGTTGATCACATCTTCCTTATCCATTCAGGGAATGACCAAGCTTCAAGTGGTGTCATAGAGGACATCGCTTCCCTTCTAATACCCACCGTCAATGCCGTTTATGATGGGGTAAGGGTCAATACCGCAGCCGTTGTCGCCGAAGAACCCGATTTTCAACATCCGCACTTAGGCATCTATTTCCACGAGTTCTTTCACGACTTTGGGGCACCTGATATTTACGGATTCGACTTCATCATAGATAGACGCGATCACAAATGGGGACTGATGAGCCAATTTGGTCCCTACCAAGGTCCGGCAGAATTAGGTGTCGGAAACGGCTTACAGCCGAGCCATATTATTGGATACCTCAAATGGGATTTTGATGCGCACCCGCAAAATGGGCGCCTTGGCTGGATTCAACCCGTTCAGATAACACAAAACCAACAGATTGATGTTCCGAGTTTTGAACTCGGGCCCACAGATAATAAGCTTTTCAAAATTGATATTCATGCGTCAGCAACACCCGTTCGTGGAGAAGCGACAGAATTCTTCCTCATAGAAAATCGGAACAAAACGTCAGGGGCGAATTTTGATACCTATCTACCTGAATCAGGCATACTAATTTGGCATATTGATGAGACGGATCCTTACCCGCTTGGGACTTATGATGCATCTCAGCAAATTTGGCTTGAAGACCCAGCAGATCCGGAACACCTCGGAATTTATCAAAAAGACGATGCCAATCTTATAGATGTGCGAACGATAACCGATGGTGCCGCTTACTCCGCAGATGATGAACAGACGGCTTTTACGCCCGGAACCCTGCCGAATAGTAATGCTAACGACGGCACTGTAACCGGTATTTCTATTACGAACATCGGGCCGGAAGGTCCGACGATTCCTATCCTTGTGTCGTTCGGTGATACTTACGAACCAAACGATACGTTTGCGACTGCGTTCCCTATTACATACGCACAGACTTACGAATCTTTTCTTTTCGATTCAGATGATACACGAGATGTTTACAAATTAGAAGCAACTCGTGACATCACGATTTTGGTGACGTTGGCTGACATCCCCCCAGGCAAAAACTACCGCTTGTCCCTCTACACAGTAACGGGTGAGATGATCGCTACTGGCGAAAATGCGACTGACATCGGTGGACTGAAGCTCATTTATCAACCCGATACGACAGACATATTCTACATTGTCGTGGAATCAGATGGGGGATCCAGCAGTGTTGATTCTTACCGTTTGCGTGTAGAGCATCTTCAGGCAGGAGATTTCGCACTTGATGAGATAAAAGTATATCCAAACCCTTTTCTTACCAGCGAGACAGCGGTGACATTCGCCTATCGGCTGTCTGCTTCACAAATCGCCGATAACATTCGACTTGAGATTTATATC
Source organism: Candidatus Poribacteria bacterium (assembly GCA_021295715.1). NCBI lineage: Bacteria > Candidatus Poribacteria > Candidatus Poribacteria bacterium. The sequence continues at coordinate 22,677 of JAGWBV010000058.1, forward strand.
CCCACCGGAGATCTTGTCTATAGTGAAACACGTGAAGCTGCAGGGACGCAAGGTAAATTTGAATGGCACGCTGTAACTCGGAATGGCTCACCTATCGCGCCGGGCATTTATATTTACCGTATTTCTGCCAGGCAGGCAGATATGCTTGTCCAAGAAATAGGGAAATTGAGCATTGTAAAATGATTGCAATAAATTCTTCTCACTTATTTCTTGACTAAAAATTGCAGTTATGCTACTTTAAAACATAAAATCAGTTTTGATGCACCATTTTCACCGAATTTTCCGAGTCTAAAATCGCCAATTTTGATCGGTGGTACAGATTCGCTTTCGTGAATAAATCTATGGCGTTTTGGATTTGTAAGAGTGACTCTCAATAGTCAACAGTTTTGCCATTCGGAGAATGGCAACCAAGGAGGCAACATTATAAATGAAATGGTTCAATAAATTCACAGCACTCAATCTTGGACTGCTATTTGTGCTGACCGTAAGCGTTGCGGGTTGTGGAACAGCACTCGGTAATTTGTCACCCATTCAACCTGTGCATAATATAGCGACAGCGTTGGAGGAACAGACTGAAAATCCGAATGAAGAGGTAGTTGTTCCGGCTGTCCCTTCTGAGACACTCGCGAAGCCGTTACTCGACAAACACGGTATGAGTACTGTCGGATTCCGAATCGGAAAAGCGCGTGATGCCAACATGGAAGCCTTAACTTACATCTTCGCATTCGACGAATATGCCCATGCCGAGGATCAGTGGAGTGAATTCCTCAACGATTGGACGGACACCCAAATGGAGATTGAAAGGGGCTCTGGTGAAGATAGGAAAGTCGTTGATGTCATCATGATGTCTGATTATCCGCAACTGTTTGAGGTTCAGTCAAGACAGCCAATCCTTACGAAGACTGAGGATGACATTACCGTTTCTATCGCGTATTGGCGGCGGCCAGACCTTGACCGAAAGTACAATCGCGGAAATGCTTTTTCACCCTTTTATGAGACCGAAGCACTTCACCAAGGCGACAAAACAGATGTGTTTTATGTGAAGATTACTAACAATCGGAGTGAAAACATTATCTTTAATGTCAAGAAATGCCAAATCGTCGACCAAGACGAGAACCTCTATGGGGGTATGGATTACGATGATTTGGAGGAGCGTTTCACATACATGGCGCGTGCAACAGGACTCTATGTCAAAAATGGGCTTGAAACTGCACGCCGGATTCTCATCGAAAAACGGATGCCTATTGTTGAAAAACAGGTGGGTACACGTCGGACAGGAATACCTCCCGGTAAGAGTGTCGAAGGCTTCCTTCCATTCATACAGACGAAGTTGAATGCACTCGAGCTAAGGATTGTCCTACCTATTGAGAAGGCACCACCGCCAGGGGCAGCACAACGCTACCGAACGATAGAATTCGATTTCCCTTTCACGCATGATAGAGGGATTCGGGTTGCGCAACCTTCACCGAAACGCTATTAATGACAGTAGCGTTCGCGCACAGAAAATAGCATTTCGGGCTATTGACAAGTCTTAAGATGCCTGTGGTATGTATTTCCACGGGCATCTTTTTTTATTCTTCCACGACTTCGCAGTCCGGCAGTGATTCTAAAAATTGTCTCCCGTAATTCGCGGTTTTAATCCGGGGGTCGAGAATCACAACAATTCCCTCGTCCGTCTGTGTTCGGATGAGCCGCCCAAATCCCTGCTTTAAACGCAATATCGCCTCTGGTAAACTGAATTCAAAGAACTCGTTGCCACCCTCTTCTTTAATCTGTTTCACGCGCGCTTCCATCACCGGATGCGTCGGAACTTCAAACGGAAGCCTTGTAATGATAACATTACTGAGTGAAGCACCGCGAACGTCAACACCCTCCCAGAAACTGGACGTTCCAAACAGGACTGAGTCTGTGTCTTCACGAAACGCCTGAAGCATCGCTGTTCGCGAAAGCTCGCCGCCCTGTTTGAAAGTCTCAATCCCTCTTTTCTCCAAGTCAGGTGCGACAACATCGTAAACTTCGTCCATCATTTTGTAACTCGTGAAAAGGACAAACGCTTTGCCATGTGTTAGTTTGAGGTAGTGTTTAATCTTTTCAATCGCCGCTGGCACAAATTGATGACTGTTCGGATGCGGCATATTACGCGGGATATGAATCTGGACCTGCCGTTTAAAGTCAAACGGCGAATTCACAAGAAACTCGCGACACCCAGTTATCCCGACCCGTTTTTTGAAGTAAGAGAAGTTGCGATTTGTAGAAAGTGTAGCACTCGTCATCACAACGCTATTTTTTACGGTGAACAGATGATCTTGCAACATCTGATTCACATTTGCTGGGGTGGCATTGAGCAGGATACGAGGGGTTCGTCCGCGTGTCGATATCTCAGCCCAATAGACATAATTCGGGTCGCTCTGCCGAATGATCATATCCAATTCGTCACGGAGGCGTTGACAATAATGTTGGTGCGCTATAATTTCTTGTTCATCATCGTCCGTAATAGCATCGTCACGGAGCCGTTTCAAGGTTTTCTCAATATCGGCAAGGGGGTCATCCAACACATTACTGACGAAATTGCTTTTATGAATACGTGGTGTTAAGGCGTTACTCCCCATATCGTTGTCAATCTCTTCTTGCATAGCCTCAATAATGGTTCTAAAGAGGGTATTTGCCTGTTCGCGCGCTGTCTCTACTTGCGTTTGCAAGTGCGGTGAATCGAATTGTTTTGCCAAACCTTCTTTGCTTCGCTCATTGTACAGGGAATCGAGAAGCCATTTGACGCGAGTATTACTGAAGTCGATGCTGGCGTGGTTCGTGGCTGTTGCTTCCAAGTGATGTGCTTCATCAATGATGAGATAATCGTAATCAGGTAGCACACTCATAGCCGCCTCAGAATCTTTACGGATTGCGAGATCGCTAAAGAGTAAATGATGATTCACAATAAGTAAGTCGGCGTTGTACATTTCTCTTCGGGCTTTGAAGTAGAAACAAGTATCGTAAGTCTCGCAATTACGTCCAAGACAATTATCTCTATCGGAAACCACTTTATCCCATACCTGCGGTTGGGGTTGCCAAGACAGGTCAGCCCTACTGCCATCTACAGTTCTATTCACCCATGCTTCAATTTCTGCGATTTCCTCTACCTCTTCATGCGTATCAAACAATCCTCGTTCATAATTCATCAAATTTTTGAGTCTTCTTCGCGAGAGATAATTACGCCGTCCTTTTGCCAAAACCACATTGAAATCGCGCGGGAGCACACGCTGAAGAAAAGGGATATCCTTCGTTACGAGTTGTTCCTGTAGACTGATAGTATTCGTTGAAATAACAACCTTCTGTTCCGACTTCAGTGCAAGGGAAATTGCCGGAATCAGATAAGCAAAGCTTTTACCAACACCTGTTCCTGCCTCAACAATCAGATGCTCAGATGCTGTAAAGGCACGAGCTACCTCGTGTGCCATCTGCAATTGTTCTTGGCGAAATTCGTATTCCTCAAGTTGTTGCGAAATGAGACCGCCGGGACTAAAGATGTCTCTGAGGGTAATGTTTTGTGATGTTTCTGCCATAATCCTATTTACTATTTCCAAGTTTCGGCTAATTTTCGAGGTTAACAGTTATTCTCTCTTCACCATGACTGCTTTTAATGTCGAGGATTAATGCTTCAGCATCCTGCTTCGCCTGAAGAAGTGCCTCGAAGGTCCGCACATCTATGATTTTCTGGTTATTAATCGCGATAATAAGTGCCCCATTCGGTATCCGTGCCTCGTATCCGGGGGCATCTACCTTAACCCTCTCAACAATAACTCCCTGATCTTCATCAGTCAGGTACGTATACCTCTCAAAATCTCCAGCTTGTAATTTCCGCACCGACAAACCCAGTATATCCCAAGTTACAGACTTAATTTCAACAGTCTGCCCCGCCAACTCGGGCGGCAATTCTCCAATCGTTACATTGAGTGTTCTTTCGTGTCCCTGCCTCAAAACCTTGATGGTAGACCGCTCACCAACTTGTGATTCCGCAACGAGCATTTGGAGTTCGACAACCTTTTTTACCGTGTTACCGTTGTATTCAATAATAATATCGTTACGCCGCAAACCGCCAATATATGCCGGGGCATCCCTAATGATCCGCCTCACGCGAACGCCGCCTCTCGCGGGTCGCATCTCTATACCAAGGTAACCCCGAATGACACGCCCATTCGCAATGAGCTGATCCGCAACACTCTTCACGAGATTAATGGGAATTGCGAATCCCGCACCTGCCATCGCGGGAGCGGGTGTATTTTCATTGTTATCATTACGCCGAATGAGTGCGTTGATCCCAATAACCTCACCCCGGATGTTCAGCAACGGGCCCCCACTACTACCCGTATTAATCCAAGCGTCTGTTTGAATAAAGTCTTGGTATCGAACAAAACTGAAACCTCGGAGAATCGAACGACTCTTACCACTCACAACGCCTGTTGTCACAGTGTAATCGAGTCTAAATGGATTGCCGATCGCAATAGCAAATTCCCCCACCCGAACCCTTGAGGAATCAGCCAAAGGAATGACAGGAAACGCTTCGTCTCGTTCAATCTTTAGAACCGCGACATCAGTGTTATGATCCGTTCCAACAAGCTCTGCCTCAAAATTACTACCATCTAACAACGTTACCCTTATATCTCTCGCATCGTGAACAACATGATGGTTCGTAAGAATGTAGCCCTCTTTGCGAAAAATCAGACCCGAACCGACGCGATTTTGAGATTGTGCCTCCTCCATACCTTCGACGAAAATACTAACAATTGCGGGCTTGCTTCGAGCCACAACATTCACAAACGCATTTTCAAAAGAAATCAACAGGTCCAGGTCCCTCTGTTGGTTACTCGATTGGGCACACGAAGAAACTAAGACTACAGTAGATAACAAGAGAATACAGAAATCTATACTTTTCCTCATCAATCTTCGGGCAGGAGACCCCGCTGCTTTCGCTCGCGGAGGAATGCCCGCTCCTTTTTTGTAGTTTTTAGAAAGAGTGCTGTTTTAACACCACCTGCACAGTGGGTGTTTGGATTCAGATGGGGCCGCTTCTTTTCGGAAGTGCTGTCACCATCTCCGATCCGACCTGACCCGGTGTCCTACCAAAAGATTTTGTGGGTAATCTCCCTCTCGGGTTGTATGTTTCCCCTTCCACATCACAGTATCCAAGTTT
>JAGWBV010000059.1 GCA_021295715.1 Candidatus Poribacteria bacterium
CTTCATATCCCATCTCGGCGACCGCTTTTATCGTGCCGCGGACATCTTCTGCCAACTCATTTCGGACGGAAAACAGTTCTAAACCAATTGGTACTCTTGACATGATCTTCCTTTCTTTTGTAACGGAAATTTGTGTATAGTAAAGCCTACAATTAAGGCATACTCCGTGTGCCTACTACACAACGGCTATCTGTAAGAAGTCTTGTATTCTTATCTGTGCAAACGTAAGCCCGTAACGAAGTGGAGGGCTGGCTCTACGTCGAGGAACGTCAATCGTGAAACCACGCTTACCGTCCCGCAAGGTAAATTAAAAATCTATCGTGCGGTATAATTGGGGGCGAGCGGACATGTCTGGGAAAGTGCCAGCAGTGCGACGCGTGCCAACCCGTGAATCAAGTACGCCGCTCCCATTTGCGACTCATACCAATCAATCCCGGATGCGCCGTAAGGGAGCGTTTCTGGGAAATAGACCTCCAACACCGTTTCTGAGAGTTCAATGCCGCCTTCTAACCACGCCGATTCGCCTGTGATGTCGTAGAGATCCGCAAACAACGCAAGCGTGAGACCGGCATCGGATGCTGGAATCTTAAAGCCTTCCGCATGGACCCGCTCAACTGGAAATTTCTCGTCGAGGTAAGTATTGCCAACCACGCGCGCCCATTCCATCAATTTCTCATTCTGTGTCAATCGCCATCCACCGAGGCAAAGCACTGCCGTGCTACACACGGTTCCAGCACCGTAGACACTCCCCCAAGCTGACATACGCTCAAAAATGCGATTCGTCTCACACTCACAGAGGCTGACGAATTCGCGAGTTTCGAGGTTGTGCGGTGCCGCGAGAAATCCATCAATGTAAACCAAACCGTATTGCTGCATCTGGTCTGCCAATTCCGGTAGGAGCGATTCTAACAACGTTGCAGACTCAAGTAAACTGATTCCCAATGAAAAGGTTTGCGTTGGCGCATTTTTCTCAAAGAACCGTTCAGCTTCCGTCGGTGAGCGGCTTTCAATACGCAGAAGTCCACGCGCATCCCGTTTCTCCCACCAGTAATCAGTATATCTCTGAATCTGTTCCCGGACTTCAGGGCGTTGGTCTTGGGTATACGCGAACGCCAAATCGAAGATGTAAAAACCTGAATGGCGCGGAAAATCACACGCACGTGCACCCCGATCAAGGTGTGCTTTTGTGTCAATATTCGCATGCCGTATGTATTCAAACCTGTCCCCTTCGGTCCAGTGATAATCCAGCCCATCGGCAAAACTTTGGACACAAGCAGGATTAAACGTATTCAACTTTTGCCAGAGCCAAAGTGGAGCTTGACGCAAATGGTCGTGAATCGCGGCACCGCCTGCTGGGTTTCGTGAGCATCCGACCCGTTCTTCAATCAGCTGCCAAAAGGCGTGTTCACCCCAAGGAAACAATCCTGTTGCCGTATTTGTGCAATTCTGGGCAAAGTGCTTCAGGTATCGATCGACGGCTTCGATGTATTCCGGTTTCGATTGGTTTTCAGCGAGTGCATTCATCGTAGCAAGCAATGGTTCATCGTGAATCAAATTGGAGCCGAGGTGTGCTCTATCACCGTCCCGTTGTCCCGGAATCTTGGTCGGCTTCTCCGTAAGCATATTGCCAGTCTGTGGGTGCAGAATCGACGGAAACAGACCTTTGTATGGTTTGCTACTTTCAACAATCTGGTCGATCGCATTGCATATTTTAATTATGATTACTTCTGGATTCATCGCAAACAAGACCTCCGCCTCTACTGAATGCGAAATATCGTATCATGAACGCGTTAATTGATCAAGTTCCATAAGGATACGCGACAACCCGTGGTCATTTATGGTAGATTTTAGAATTACTTTGACACGCTGCATCGGCGAGGTTAGAAATCTCGCCTACCGCGATAGGGGGTATGTTTGGGGGTGGGTCCCCTGCGGGAAACACCCAAGTAAACACCCCTACGAAAACTGTTCATATATTTTTAGGATTTACCACCCGACCTACTGCTTCATTTTTTCTTGCCATCTGCTCCCTTGTCTTGTATAATCATCATTGTTTAGACATGCCTATTCTTTGGACTGAATCTACGACGAACCATCATTTTTAACAGGAGAGATTTATGCACGTTGGACTTATGGCAGGAACGATTCGGCGGGAAACGCTCAGTGAGACGCTGGACGCTATTGTGGAACACGATGTCCACCATTTACAATATCATGTGCCTGCAGGATTATCACTTGCGGAGGTTCGCAAGGAGATAGATGACCGACAGATTACAATCTCGGCACTTGGAGGCACCTACAACATGATTGATCCCAATGTTGAGAAACGGCACGCTGGATTGCAGATGTTGCGTTCTGTTGCAGAGCAGTGTGCGCCGATGGGGACATCCGTGATTACGATCTGTACCGGCTCGCGGGACCCAGACAGTATGTGGCGCGCACACCCTGATAACAATACACCAGAAGCATGGCGCGATCTTATTGAATCTATGAAGCAGGCATTGGCGGTCGCCGAGGAATACGAGGTGACACTCGCGCTTGAACCTGAAGTCGCGAACGTGGTCGATTCTGCACAGAAGGCGCGTCGGCTGCTTGATGAGATGCAATCGCCATACCTGAAGGTTTGTATGGACGGTGCGAATGTCTTCCACAAAGGGGAATTACCGAAGATGCGAGAGATACTTGATGAGGCGTTCGCACTCCTTGGGGACGATATTGCGTTGGCACACGCGAAGGACTTGGATCGCGATGGACAGGCAGGCCATCTCGCTGCTGGGACAGGGTTGTTGGACTATGATCAGTATCTCGGTCTCTTAAAGGAGAGCGGGTATGACGGGGCGGTCGTGTTGCACGGGCTATCGGAAGAACAAGTGCCTTTCTGTACGGGGTTTTTGCGGGAGAAAATCGCTGCCTTATAGTAGTTATCAGCCATCAGCAGGAAGAGTATATTCTTAAACGAAAACCTCTTAAAACTGACAGCTGAAAGGATTTTTGAAAAAATCCGCCCTGACCGCTGACTACCATTATTAGATTTTCCCAGACATCCGTTCTGCTAACCGAGCGAGTGCCGGTGAAGTATCCAATTTTTCAAGTTCCGCTTCAATCAGGGTAAAGTATTCCGTCTCAACGAGGGCCGCTTTGATGGCTTCATCAAACTCACCTTCGGTTCGGACATAGTAGCCGCGTCCTGCCCCAAAAAGGGTCGGCATACAACTGTAGTTCCAACATCCTATGTCATTAAAAGAACCATCAAGGAGGTGCCGTTCGGTGCCGTAGCCGTGGTTGTTCAGGACAAGCACAATGGGATTGAGTCCGTAACGGACGGTCGTTGAGAGTTCAGTCCCTGTCATTTGGAAGGCACCATCTCCGACGATAACGAGACACCGCGTGTCAGGCATACTCAGTTGCGCACCAACCGAGGCAGGCACTGCAAATCCCATTGTGGTGTAGTAGGCAGGACTGATAAAGTTGGTGTGTTGATGGATGCGCAGCTCCGCCGCCCCGAAGAGACTATCGCCGACATCAGCGATAACCGTCAGTTCGCCGTTTATGAATTCGTTGAGGTGTTGGAACAATCGGGAAGTTGTTAAGGGTTTGTCGGGTTCGACTTTAAACGGGTCCTTATCTGGAGAGGCCCATCCCAAATTCGGCTTCCGTCGTTTTCGGAGTTTCGGCGAATTAATACCGTCAATGAAATCGTCAAACATCACCTCTTCGTAATTGTGGTAGCGGACTGTAATTTTTTCAGAAGTGGCGTAGATTGAGCGTGTTCGGTCGAGATTTGCGGTGTAAATTCCAAGGTTCACGTCCGTCATGAATGCCCCGAGGATGATCACACAATCCGAATCTTCAACAAATTGCCGGACCTCTTGTCTTCCCATTGCCCCCTCATAAATACCCAAGTAAAGCGGATGGGACTCCTGCACTACCGACTTTCCAAGGAGCGTTGCCACCACTGGGATCCGTTTTTCCTCTATAAGTCTGAGTAATTTGTTCTGGTAACCGAATCTGTGGAGTTCTACCCCCGCAAGGATGACGGGTCTTTTACTGTGGTTGATGAAATCAATCGCATCTTCAACGGCGGCATCCAGCGTTTCCGGATCGCTGAGATGTTCGCCCGTCGAAGGACGTTGGTAGAGCGTGCCACGAACGTCCACCATATCGCGTGGGATTTCAATGTATCCCGGACGTTTGTAGCGGTAGACGGCATCGAGCACCCGATCGATTTCGTTGAAAGCAGTAAAAGGTTCGTCAAGCAGTGCCGTTGCGACGGTGATCTCGTCATAAATCCGTTGTTGCGTGTGGAAATCCCTGACTTTATGGTGAAGGAGGGCATCTTTTCCATGTTCTCTGATACCGGGCGCGCCGCTAATAACCACGACGGGTGATTTCTCCGCATAAGCACCAGCGACAGCGTTCACCATGGATAACCCACCGACGCAATAGGTGACACATGCGGCACCCATGCCTTTTATCCGAGCGTATGCATCCGCGGCATAGCCTGCTGCATCCTCACGGGTCATACCGATATGCTGAATTGAACTCTGCTCGATGAGGTCACAGAACCGCAGGACATAATCGCCCGGAACGCCGAAGATGTGTTCAATGTCATAGCCTTCTAATTTTCTGAGTAGGTATTCGCCGATTGTTGGAGGTCTGTTATACATGGTGGTACCTCGGTGTGTGTTTATCTGCTGAAGTTCTGGGTGGCAACAACGGCAGAATCTGGAACTTTCCGAATGTTTACTGTAACTTTCTCGCGTCTTGGACTGCCATCGGCATTTCTAAAGCCTTTCTGGAATGAACCGCCACACTGCCCTAGTAGTCTGTCACATCTAAACTGACAGGTGGGCTCGCCCGATTTTGTCGGGTTTCACTCCGTTCTACCCGACCTACATAGCGTTTCAGTATCAAAACAGACAAAGTGGATTTCCGATAAGATAAACTCTGTTTTACGCCTTCTTGACATGGCCCCTCTGTTTATCCGGTTCACTTCATATTTGCTGATTCCCTCTTTCAGTTCATCATGCCATCTTTTAAAGGTTCTTTCTTCATCGTTGTATTCTACTTCACCGATCGCGAGAATCACTCCGTAGTGACCATAATCACTTATCGTATTTGCTATCGCTTCAGCATCATTTGTAATAACCGTATGGTTTGTTGTGTTTGCCGCATGTGCCTTAAAGTCCCACGAAATTTCACGAAACGCGTCGAATTCTGTGTTGCGATATTTTTTCCCGGGCATATCAATTATGTCATCAAAATGAGTTTCACATAAAAATTCAAAGTAGAAACCCATCCATTCCATCTGCCGCCACTGTGTCGAACCACCCTCTTTCATTTCAAGAATGGAACTTCTACCATCCCAAACTTTCGGCATGTTTCGAGAGGCGGTTTGCAGTCTTTCAACTGTGTCTACTATCTTTTGGTTTATCATAGTAAAATTATGTTTCCTTACTGAATAAGTCCCATACAGGTTCTTCTTCCGTTTTCTGAATTAAGTATTTCCCTGACTCAATCCGGTCAAGTGCGAATTCATAATACGCTGGGACAATTTCAAAGCCTATGTAATGCCGTCCCTTCATTTTACTAACGACAGCAACCTGTCCAGAACCTAAAAATGGATCCAAAACGACATCACCTTTTTCGCTGGAATAATCAAGGATTTTGTCAATGAGTTCGGCAGGTAATTTTGTTGGTGTTTTAACTGCACCTTGCCAGTATTCTCTCTTGATTTCCCAGACATCCTCTTTATCTTTGTAGTGTGCCGATCCACCGTTTGCAGTCTTGGCATCCTTATCAAACCGGCAATAGGGATAAAATTTTCGTTTCCTATCGTTCTTGCACACGAAAAGACAGTGGTAGTGGGAGGTTACGTACTTTCGCTTGGTAACGACACCAAACTGATATTTCCAAATCAAGTGATTGACTGTCGTCAGCTGACACTCGTCGATGGCTATCAGGAGATCTTTTAGATGATTCCAACCGGAGAAGATATACATACTACCAGAATCCTTTAACACTCGCGTCGCAGCAGAGAGCCAATCAAGCGTAAAAGCAAGATAGTCGCTTCCTTCAATTTCGTTGTAACCTTGAAGGACTCGATTCTCTTTCCGATTGTAATTGTGACGAGTCGCTTTGAAGTCAATCGCGAAGGGCGGATCCGTTATGACGAGATCGACACATTCCTCCGGCATTTCGGACATCAGTTGAATACAATCACCCTGTTTGAGAGTGTCAATCCATTCAGGTTGTTTCATTTCTCAACCGCCATTAAGATTTCAAGAAATGCTGTCATGTAACCGATTGCATACGCACGACCGCGGTGTCCCCAGTCTGTGTCATCGACGACGTGCGGCACATGGTCGGTAATCATAAAGCCTGTAAAACCAATCTCTTTCAGCGTCCGCATCACCTCAAACATATCACAGTTGCCGTTGTTAACGAAGGACTCAGCGAATTTAGGGACATGTCCTTGCACATCTCGGAAATGGACGTAAAAAATCTTGTCGCGTTCCCCGAAATAACGGATCGCGTCCGTGACACCCGGTCCCATTTCCGACCAGGAACCGACACAGAAATCGAGTCCGTGTATGGGACTGTCAGCGATTTCCATCCCGCGTTTGAAGCCTTCAAAGTTACGGAACAGACGCGGAACACCCGCGAGAGATTCCACGGGTGGATCATCTGGATGGAGCGCGAGCTTAACGCCTGCCTCTTCTGCGACGGGCAGGATGGCGTTCATGTAATACTCGTAATTTTCCCATATTTCGTTTTCAGTGTAAACACGCCCGTGCGTTAACGGAGCGTTCTTGACCTGTTCCATATCGAAACTGGTAACAGCCGCACCGCCTCTCCCCAGTGTGGTTCGGGAGGTCCGCCAGACTTCGTTGGGCATCCAGTGGTACCCGAATATTTCCACGCCAGCCTTACCGAGATTGCGGATCGTCGTTGCCATGTTCTCAATTTGGGCATCACGTCCGGGCAAACCGAGCATCGCTTTGTCGTAAAATGAGACAGGCACGTTTTCAAGTGCCGCTAATCGCAGCCCGGCATTTTCTATCTCTGTCCGGAGATGAAGAATGTCCATAAATTCCCAGCGTTCTGTGCCCGGAAGTTGAGGCGTATTGAGCAGCACATCTTCGACGCCCAGTTGCTTGATAAATTTCAGCCGTTCTTCACTGAGTTCACTGAATTGACCTAAACCGAGACGCATTTTCTGTTTCATGATTATCTGCTCCATTATTATTCCGTGTGGGTTCTTGATGGATCCGTCTCTACAAAACGCAGCCTGCAACACCGGCGCAGGGTTTTGCTTGGGATGTTTTTGATAGGGTATTTCTGCGTATTGCTTGGGTGTTTCTGCGGGTTTCTTCAACTCGAAGACGGAAACCCTCGAATGACAAACCTTGTCATTTATCCGCAAGGAAAATTAAAATTGTTTGTCGCTATCCAGTAAAATGGTGACGGGACCGTCGTTGATGAGTTCGACATCCATCATTGCTTGAAAAGTGCCGCCTTGCGTCGGGACGTTTCGTTTTTCTAAAGCGGTGATGAATTCCTCATAAAGTGCGTTTGCGACTTCGGGACGCGCGGCGTTGATAAAACTGGGGCGTCGTCCTTTACGGCAATCTCCGTAGAGGGTGAATTGCGAGACGACAAGTGCAGCCCCTCCCGTTTCAAGGAGCGAACAATTCATTTTACCCTCTGCGTCCTCGAAGATACGCAGATTCGCGACCTTGTTGGCGATGTATTCTAATGCTGTGGTTGTATCCTCATGGGCAACGCCGAGAAAAATAAGCACGCCTGCTCCGATTTCTGAAACGAGTTCGCCGTCTACCGTAACACTCGCTGATTTGACGCGTTGAACAACTGCTCGCATCTTTTAATTTTTCCTTGCGGATAAGTAACGGGGTTTAAGGCCTTGACGTTTTCTGTGTTCGAGCTGTCCTCCACTACGTTACGGACTACTGATTCGTTCATACCGGACAGGGATGGACCCTGATCATGGGATACTGCTTGCATCTTTATTAATTTTTTCTTGATAATTCTTTCAATTTTCATCCTAAAACAGCAAATTTTCACCGTCAAGTCCCTGTGTATCCTCGCCGCCGAATGTCAGGTTAAACTGAAATCCGGGTTGGCTGTTAAATCCGAGTTGGAACGCAAGTGTATTCGATATTTCATAGCGGAATCCCATCCCGATGAGGTTTGTCACGTGGATACCGGCATACGGGAGTTCGCGCGAAAAGTCTGCTATCAACCACATGTTGTCTGAGACAGCGATCTCACCGCCTACTTGCCAATTGAGTGTAAAGAAGTCAGTCGTTTTGAGTGCCTTTGATGTCAAAAAGACGCCGACACCAGCGTGAAGTTTAAAGAGACTACCGAATTTTTGGGTACCAACGAGATAGGTGTTGATTCCGACAAATGGAAACCCGTCGGCGGGACTGTGGTCGAGGAATTCGTTATCTGAATTGAGACGATCATCGGCGGTGAACCCGAATTGCGCGTCGCCACCGACAGAAATACTGGGTAAATTATCGTTCCGTTCCGGTTTGATGTTGTATTTGAGTCCAATGCTGCCGTCGAAGAGTGGCTGATCGTAGACGCGACGATTGATGTTTGGGTCATCAGCGGTCTCAGTGGCGGTATTGTAGAAATCGTGGATGACTTTCCGCACGCCGCCTGTCGAGAAGGTGCCGCCGAGCACGAGATCGAGTGCGTCGCTTAGCCCGTAAGCGAATTTGACTGGGATAAGGAAGGTCTCAACCTCGAGACTGACGCGATGGGTTTCCTCAAATCCACCGATATCGACCCGCTGACCGAAGTCCGGTAGTAGATCCACTTTGGGGTATTGAAAGAGTCCGAACGAGGTGCTTGAACCCCCCTTACCCATTGGCTCCGCAGTTTGGATAGTGCTGAGATGCGAGATGGGAGGTAATTGTGCCCATAGGGGTGTTGCTATGCCTGTGAAAAGCAGTAAAGTGCAAATGATGAGAATGAAGGCTTGCGTGTTGTGTTGTCTCTTTTTCTGCGCATAACTAATAAGCCCAGAATTTGCTTTTGAAAAATTAGTGTGCATGGATTTATCCTTTACCGTTATATCGTTATTCGAGGTTCTTTGCAGAGGGACTGCACCTATCGCGATTTCGCCTCCACGAGCGCGCTTTCGTCGCGGCGTCCGTCAGGTCCAGGTGTATTGTCAAAGGCGGTTATATAGTAACGCTTAAATTCGAGTGCCTGCCCAACGAGAATTGGATCTTCACCAGGAATAGTGAAAGTGCGCTCTTTGGGTCCGACCGCAGGACGAGGGAGGAGTTTTTCAGCGGCATCTCTGGTATAGAGTTGATACCCAGCGAGATCCGGTTCGGTGTTCGGTGTCCATGAGATAACCGCATCGTATTTTGTATTAAAGAGAGAACGTGGTAGGTAACGGACCCGAACGTCTTTTGGAGGCGCAGGCGGTACATTTGGCACTGCTGCAGAGACTGTAGTGACTGCCTCTGCACCGAAGTTATCAACGCCAGCGACACGATAAACCTTTCGGGTGCCATCGACTTGGAAATCGTGGTCAAAATAGTAGAGCCGATCTCGCTTCGGCTCGGCAATGAGTTCAAAACGGAGCGGTTTGTCATCTTGGGTGTCGAGTGCGGCGTAAACGCGGAAGATGGAAAAGTCGTCCGGGAATTCGTAACCCTCCCAGAAAAGTTTGATGGTCAGGTCGGTCGGATCACCGAGTGTTACATTCGGTGCAGGAGGTGGGACGCTTGGAGTCGCCAAAGCAGTTTTCCAGATGCGGCGTGGGTCTTCATTCTCAACAGGTGGGTTCGCTGGGTCCGGCGTTTCGACACCATTGGTGTCAACATAGCTGATGCGGTATTCGTAGGCGAGAAGCCGTCCAGACGCATCAAGTCGATCGTTTTCAAGATTTTGGGTGTCAATAAATTCGTTTGCAGGGGCATCAATAGATCCAACTTGCTGGAATTCTGTGTCTGCACCACCTGTGGAACGTCTGTAAATACGGTATGCTTTGATACCCTCCTGTCCGGTGTCGTTCCACGTGACTCGGACCTGCTGATCGCCTGCGAAAAGCGTAAGACCATCCGGCGCGCCGGATGTCCGAAGATTCTCAGGGTCAAGCGGATTCGCGAAGTCTTCGTTACTCGTGCAAGCATTAAAGAAAACGAACACAAGCAACATAGGAAGGCTTAGCGCAACAATTTTTAATTTTACCTTGCGGTTAAACAGTGTGAGTTTCAAGTTTGACGTGCCTTTCATAAATCTGAAGAAATACCCCATCAAAAACCCCTCCATTTCATTACGGGCTAACATTTATTGTTAATAGGACTTACGCAGTTTACTCGTTTTCGTGAGATTATTGGTTTGTAGTAACGCAATTCTGCGGCGTACTCGCCCAAATGCGACGTGCATTATTGCGCTTTTATCAGTAAAACCGTCTCAAAGTCAGTCTGTCCATCCAATTTGCGTAGATCCTGGTTAAAAAAAGTGCAGAAGGCTGAGACCCGCGCGCCGAGTCTGGAAATTGTAGTGTGGATGCAACTGGAACGGGATCCTCGGAAGTAACAGACTCATGTTTTCGGAGTGGCGATTTCTGAAACCGCTCAGACGTGTTAGCGGAATTCCAATATTGGTATTCCAGTTTTCTGCTGAAGATGCTGAGTCCTCTACAAGTTCCGGCGTATCAAGTTGATTGTAGATTGAGAAGAGCACAGCGAGTCCCACAAATCCAAACCCCACGCGGGACATAATCGTACCGGCATTCCGCCTTACATGGAAAGCGTCTTTGTGTGTTTGGATGTCTGCTTGGATTGCTGCGTTGAGATAGGTATCGTAATGGTTTTGAGAAGAGGCTTTTAAGAAGCTGCTCCCGAACTGGAGACTCATGCCTGAAGCAAAGAGCGCAATTGGTAGAACGTTCGAGCGACGCGCAGCATCGGCGTGCTGACTCGTTAAGATGAAAATGAGGACGCAACTGCTTGCAAATGCGATATATTTCTGACGGATACGATGACGTTTCATGTCGAATTTGTTCCTTTGTTGGGGAATCCATTTCTATAAAGTTTACTCTATTTTTTCTCGAAAGTCAATGCTTTTTGTCATGATACGGGGGTCGCGGTTTGAGGGGCTCTTATCGGAATGATAGGGCATTGAGTCCTCTGCTCTTAGTAACGAGCAATCTCTCTTTCCAGTTTACGTCAGTGTAAAACTGATTAGCCCTGCGGGGTTGGTGAATTCTATTGACAATCGACAAAATGCATAGTAAAATTAAAGAGAACCTTTTGAAATCGGGATTGTCTTAATTATAAATAGAAAAAATAAACGAGTAGATACGTAGGCATGCTTTCCAAAAAGGCAACGGAGAAGAATAATGAAATTAAAAATCGCTAACAATCGAAAAAGTATCATTGCGAAGCTAGGGATCAGTTGTGTCGTATGTCTACTCCTCGGTTTTGGGGTATTGCTTTACGCGCAAGACAAAACGAAAGTGGAATTGATTGCTGCGAAGCCGGATATAAATCTGGTCAAAAAAGCGGAAATGGACTCGGAGAAAACCCAAGCGATAATGAAAATGAAGGAGCAAGTTCCAGCACAAGCCAATAGATTCCGTGGACGTCAAAATCGATCGAGAATTGACTTCGGAGAAAATGAGGTATTCTACAAAGTAATTATTGACAACAATCTCTTTCGTCCCCTTGGGTGGACCCCTCCGAATAACGAACCCGCCTATAGTTTAATCGGTACCGCTGTTGGGGCAGAGGGTGCCGTGTCGCAGGCAACGCTGCTCGAGAAAAGATCGAATCAATATCACTTTGTGACGATAGGCACAAAACTCGGTGATATGACTGTAAAGGACATTCAAGCCAAGCAGGTAATCTTAGACAACGCCGGAAAGCCGATTACACTGAAATCAGGTGAGTTACAATTCCTGACAACCAGTCGAGAACGCGAGTCCAGTAGAGGCACGCAAGCCGGTGGAGGTCAGTCTGGAAAGGAAGGAGATAGTCAGGCGGGAAACCAAGCCAATGCTAATATGGACGCTGAAAAGCGTAGACAGATGGAGAGGCAAAAGCAAGCTGCGATCCAACAAAAAATGAGACAAGAGATGATGGAAAAACTGAAAGATGCTTCAGAAGAGGAACGGCGAGAGATAATGCAGAAAATGCGAGAAGAACGTGCGGGACGTGCTGAGCGTGGTGGTAGAAGAGGTAGGAATCGCGATCGGTAGTCTACGACTGACACATACCCGTTTTTTCAAGGCGCGGCTTTAAACCGCGCCTTTCTTTATTCCGATAATTACGCTGCGTCTTGAGCGTTCTCTGGCATGTTTTCAAGTCGGGAAAGCCAGTAGCCGATATCGAACGAGTCATCACCGATGAGGAAGCGCCATTGCTTGATGCGGTTGACGATTTCAAGTCGCACATCGTTCCCATACCATCTGTGATTTCTGCCTAAAGCACCGTGGATCCCCGGTGTGTCAATATCGTCTGTGTTCCAGAGTTGACACTGACGCACCGTCGGGTTGAGGCGGAGTTTGAACATGTAACGCGTGCGGTCTGTGAGGTTCGGTTGCGCACAGTGCCACATCCCGTGATGCACCACGAAGAGTGTCCCCGCATTACAAGCGATAGGCAGCTGCCCGAGGAAGTTTTGATAACGCGCGATGTCCGTTTCACAGACACGGCGATACTGGCTTCCCGGTAAAATCATCGTCCCCCCCATTTCGCGCGGCGTATCGTGCGAGAAATAGAAGAATTGGATGTCGAAGTGCATCCGAAGATCGATAATCGCGTCGGCATGCCAAATTTGCCCGATTTCGTTTTGCGGACGGACGATGTGAACGGCGTGATGATCGTAAAGCGGATTCTCACCCACCAGGCTGTGGATAATGCCTTGGACTTCCGGCAGTCGGAAGACTTTACCGACAGCGGAATCATCATCCCAGACTTCATCTAACACCGTGCCGCCGCGTCCACGCACAATAATGCCCTCTTCCATTTCGGCATGTGCGGCTTCATTTAATTCTTTGGGAATTAAGTCATCAAAGCGAAGGTAACCGTCCGCTACAAAATTCGCCATCTGTTCTGTATTGAGCAAATACTTTTTGTCAATCATTAGATTTTCTCCAATTTCTCCAGGATATATTCAAACCTGAGATATGAAGTATGATATTCCATGCCGGGGTAGGCAGGGAATTGTTGTGGGAACTGAATCACTCGCCAGCCATCGCGCATCGCTTCGACAACCGAGTTATAGGGCGGTGTCTCGCTGTCCCCTGTGGTATGGCGTTTTTGACCGGTGCCGTCGTAAAGCGCCCAAGCGACAACGCCACTGTTCAAATCGGGGGTGTGCAAATGCAGCACGAGGAGTTGTTGTCTCAATTCAGACATTTAATTGTTCCTTGCAGATTTTTAATTTTACCTTGCGGAGTCACAACAGCCGTTTCGACTCTCACGGACGTTCCTTAAATCCGCCTGCACCGATGTTGCAGGCTACCGATTTGGTTTTGACGACTGCTGACTGCGAATCGCTTTAGACGACTGTCTCAGGGAGTATCGTCGCATCCTTTGGCACAATCACAATACCATCCCGAATGCAGTAATTCTCATCATCGTGATTATCGACCCCATCCCGGTTGACGAGTACAGAATTATCGCCGATACGCGCATTTTTGTCAATAATTGCATTCTGAATGAGGCAATTTTGACCAATGCCGATATTCGGGATGCCTGCCTGTGCGTTTTCCATCCGTATTTCATCGGACTCGTAATAGTCTGCTCCCATTAGGACAGACTGATAAATCCGACTGCCGCTGGAAATGATACTCCTGATACCGACGATTGTTCTATCGATTTCAGAATCATCAATGATAGAGCCTTCGGCGAGGATCGAGGAGCGGACACTACTGCTGTTGACTTTCGTACTTGGTAAGTGCCGCCGGTTGGTGTAGATCGGTGCCTGTTCATCGTAGAAGTTAAACGCAGGTGCAGTGTCGGTGAGTGCTATATTCGCCGAATAGAAAGAACGAATGGTCCCTATGTCCGCCCAATAGCCATCGAAAAAGTAAGCAGAAACTGGGAGCTGCTGAATACTCTTCGGGATAATATCCTTGCCGAAGTCGACGTTTGCGTCATCTCGAAGCACCTCTTGCAAGATCTCTCTGTTAAAAATGTAAATTCCCATTGAGGCGATGTATTCTCTGCCATCGGGTTCAATACCTCGAGACGTAAAGACTTCAGGTTCAACGCGGAGTCGATCCAGTTCTTCCTCAGTTTGCGGTTTTTCCACGAAGTCAACGATACGTCCATTCGTATCTGCCTGAAGAATGCCAAGTCCACTCGTGTCTTCTCTTTTCACCGGAATCACAGACACGGTGATAGCAGCGTTTGATTCAGTGTGCACTTGCAGCATTTTGCTATAATCCATCCGATAGAGATGGTCACCGGCGAGAATCAGGACGTATTCGTCTGCGAAACGTGGATTGAGAATATAAGGTTCATTGTGTTTGACTGCGTCTGCTGTTCCCTGATACCACTCTTCGCCCATCAGTGTTTGTTGCGCTGCGAGGATTTGGACGAACCCGCGGCGGTATGTGTCGAAGCGGTATGTCTGCGCAATATGTCGATTCAGGGAGACGGAGTTAAACTGCGTCAGGACATAGATGCGCTCCAAGCCTGAATGGAAGCAATTACTAATAGGTATGTCCACGAGTCGAAATTTACCTGCGATCGGGACACTCGGTTTCGCCCGGTCGCGTGTCAGAGGAAATAGGCGCGTGCCGCGGCCGCCTCCAAGAATCACTGCAATAACGTTCCCGTTACTCATATGCGTTCTCCCATATTTTTGTGAATGCTTGTGGATTTGGAAACTTTTAATGGTTCAGTTTTCGTTTCGTTTTCGCACGCTTAGAAGCCAAAACTTGCTATTGAAAACGCTATTGTCGGGAGTAAAAAACTATAGGCTTCCCTTGGTGGATAGGACACCCGTAATACGTTCATCAAGACGTGTAGCAACATGCAAAGCCTTCGCAACAGCCTTAAAGATGGCTTCAATGATGTGGTGTTGATTTGTGCCGTAGGGGGCGTTGATATGCAAAGTTGTCCCGCTATGGTTCACGAACCCGTGAAAAAATTCTTCAGTGAGTTCAACATCAAAATCGCCGACCTTTCCCTGACCAAGTGGGGTGTCAAAGTAGAGGTAAGGACGTCCACAAACATCCAAGTCTACTTTAGCGAGGGATTCGTACATAGGGACGGTGAAACTGCCGAAACGTTGCATGCCTGCTTTGTCGAGCATTGCTTTTTGGAGGGCTTGCCCTAAGCAGATACCGACATCTTCAGTCGTATGGTGTGCATCCACGTGTAAATCACCTTCCGCTTGAATGTCCAGATTGAAGAAACCGTGTTTGGCAAAGAGTTCCAACATGTGATCCAGAAATCCAACGCCTGTCTTAATATTGGATGTTCCGGTTCCATCAAGGTCAAGCCGAAGTTGGATACGGGTTTCTGCTGTTTCGCGGGCAATTTCTGCTGTTCTGTCCATTTTTTAATTATTCCTTCATGCCCATGTGATAAGCCCGAGTTCATGCGGAGATTGCAAGTCCTCATGGTAAGGTAACACACGGACAGTATAACCGTGTAATCCTGTCTTTTTCAAAGTGAGTGTTCCTTCAAAGAGATAGGTGCCACCTCCGAGGTCGGTTTTATACTCCATTGGTCTGACACTTCCATTGTGAATTTCGCCCGCTTCGTCTAACACGCCGTGGTAAATTTCGACAGCGAGTTCGTGTGGAAACAGGACATCTGTGTGGACCACCGCCTGCACTGTTGTAGATTCGCCGACACCCAACTCGGGATTTTGCAGCACAGAGGTATCCGTCGCATCGGTCGGTTTCTCCTCGACCCGTAGGTCGCCCCAATGATCTTGGATATGTGTTTTCCAGCGAGTTAAGGCGAGGCTTCGCTTACCACCTCCTTCATTGAGGTGTTGCCAGCGACGATGTGCCGGAAAATACAGCTGCTCTGCGTACTCTGCTACCATGCGTTTTGTGTTGAAGATCGGAGCGAGGTTCTGCATCGCAGTCTTCATCCGGGCAACCCATTCATAAGGCACATCGTCAACAGGATTACGTTGATAAAAGAGGGGAACAATCTCTTTTTCCAGAAGTTCATAAATAGCGTTGGCGTGTGCTTTATCAGTCGACTTTGCGTCACCGTGAGAGGCACCCGCATCGATTGTCCAACCGCCACCGAGATGATTTGCCTCTGCCCACCACCCATCCGCAATACTGAGATTGAGAACACCGTTCGCGGATGCTTTCATACCGCTTGTTCCGCTCGCTTCATTAGGACGTAACGGGTTGTTGAGCCAGATGTCAACCCCTTCAACGAGATAGCGTCCAACACAGATGTCGTAATTCTCAATGAAGACGATTTTATGATAAAATCGAGGTTCTGATGCGATACGGCAGATGCGCTGAATGAGCAATTTCCCCTCATAGTCATGTGGATGTGCCTTGCCCGCAAAAACGAGTTGGACAGGACGTTCTGGATCGTTGAGAATCTTGTCGAGACGATCGACATCTTGGAAGAGTAAGGTCGCACGCTTATAGGTTGCAAACCGGCGTGCGAACCCGATCGTTAATGCCGCTGAATTGAGAATTTTAGTGGCGACACTCTCGCTTTCCTGAGAACGTTTGCCATGCGAAAGAGTGGAGGCACTTCCGAGCGCGTGTTTCTGCTCTTGGCGTTGGCGCGCAAATGTAATGAGTCGTTCGCGTCGACGTTCATGGGTTCGCCACAACTCAGGATCCGGAATCTGCGAGATCTGTGTCCAGACTGCTTGATTTGTAAGTTCAACGATCCAGCGGGGACCCAGATACCTGTCAAAAAGGCTCTGCATATCACCAGAGACCCAAGAACGGGTATGGATTCCGTTTGTTATCGCACTGATAGGAATTTCATGCACGGGTGTCCCGGGCCAGAGGTCTTTCCACATGTCACGAGAGACCTGACCGTGTAACTGGCTCACGCCGTTGCTCATTGCTGAGAGCCGGAGCGCGAGGAGTGCTGGGCTGAATTCGCTATGTGTATTGGTCGGGTTTGTTCTACCAAGACCGAGAAAAGTATCCGCAGAAACCCCAATGTCCCGATAGTAACCACTGAAGTAGTGGTTAACTAACTCAGGTGGGAACCAGTCAATACCGGCAGGGACCGGTGTGTGCGTTGTGAAAATGTTTCCTGATTTCGTGGCTTCGCAGGCTTCTTCAAAACGGATACCTGTTTCCAGCATAAGTTGCCGAATGCGTTCAATGGTAAGGAACGCAGCGTGCCCTTCGTTCATATGGCAGACAGTCGGTTGTATACCCAGTGCAGTCAAAGCACGGTATCCACCGATGCCTAACAGAATTTCCTGTTTGATGCGAAGGCGTTCATCACCGCCGTATAGGTAATCCGTTATGTTCCGTAATTCCTCACTCTGATTTTCCGGGATATTCGTGTCGAGGAGATATAACGGAACGCGTCCGACTTGGGCACACCAGACTTTAGCAAGTGCTTTACCTTCTGGATACATAACTTCCACGAGAAGTGGGGTTCCATCAGCGCATTTTGCGGGCTGGATGGGCATATTATAGAAGTCATTCGTTGGGTAATCCGCCATCTGCCAACCGTCTGCTGTGAGTGTCTGACGGAAATACCCGTGCTGATAGAGGAGTCCGACTGCAACGAAAGGTAGACCTAAGTAACTTGTGGACTTCAGATGGTCGCCCGCTAAGACACCTAAACCGCCGGAGTAAAGCGGCATACACTCTGTCAATCCGAATTCCATTGAAAAATACGCAATTTTTAGGGTGTTGAGGGTCTCGTCGTTATGATTTGTTTCAAACCATGAGGCAGTGTGATGATATTCTTTAAACTTTTTGTGGATAACGTCAAGGCGGGCGAGGAATACGCTGTCTTTTGCAGCGGCATCTAACTGTTCTTGGGAAATTTGACCGAGCATTGCAACCGGATTGTGATACGTCTTTTCCCACAATTCGGTATCGAGGTGTCGAAATAGACCTAAGGCTTCACGATCCCAGGTCCACCACAGGTTTAAGGCAAGCTCACGTAGCGGTTCAAGATTCGGCGGTAACGTCGGCACCACTGTTAACTGGCGAAGTGGCTTCATCTAATCCGTTCTCCTTCCGAAATCTAAACGACTTTTGCGTTTGATTGTTGTGTTTTCAAAGTGATGTAGGTGCCCTGCTTCCGTTGCTCGAAATCTAATTTTCCTTCGCGAGCGAGCCAACCAACACCCATTAAAACTGTCCGTTCATTTACACCGATTTCGCGTGTTAATTTTGTAACAGTGGCTTCGTTGTTATTTTCGAGATAGTGCCATATAGCACCCGCTACACTTCCAATACTTTCTAACATTTCTACCTCCATAAAGGATGAAAATTTCAGGGATTATTTGTTGAATACATGCTAACCAATGCTTTGTACGACTTACATCTGAGTCTCTCAGGGAATGATGCTTTGTCGCACAAACCTTCAATATATATTATAGTGGCTTTTGGCGAGGTTGTCAAGGACAAAGATTTGCGGACAGAGGCATTCAGTTGTCAGCAGTTGACGGTCCGTTATTGGTTGTGAGTCGCAGGGAAAATTGGATGGGTCTCGTACTCAGGATACAGAATTTGACACCTATTCTAATATCATGATATAATCTTTCGTAAAGAATGCGATTTTGGTAATTTTTTCATCCTTTTGGGTTGCTTGCAAGCCCGCGTAAAAAACATTAGACGAGGTAAAAAATTTTGAGTATTGTTGTTCATGTAACACACGAGGCTATCCAAAAAATGGGCGGCATCGGGGCAGTTTTAGAAGGGTTGCTGACAACCCGCAGCTACAATGAAGCGATTGAACGCACTTTTCTCGTCGGACCCCTCTTTCCTGGTGCCGACTTGGGAGAATTGGATGCTGTGCTGTATCGCTCCAGTGAAGGGATAGCAGACACACCCCACGCACATGCGCTCAGTGAGATTGAGCATAATTATGATGTAGAACTCGTTTACGGACAGCGAAAGTTTGTGGATAAAAATAACAACGTTACGACCCTCACGGACGTAATGTTGGTAAACGTGTCAAATAGCAATGAAGTTCGGACGAGTCAATTTAAGTGGCATCTCTATGAACATTTTGACATCGAATCAAGTCGGTATGAGAGTGAATGGGAATATGAAGAGTATGTCCGCCTTGCCGAACCCGCGTATGATGCATTACAGGTCCTTATCGGTGGAAAGACGAATACCCCAGTGTTTGTCATCTCCCACGAATTTATGGGGATGCCGCTTGCGCTCAAGACACTGATTGAACGCCAGAACAACAAAGACGCTGTGAACATGCGCACTGTCTTTTATGCCCATGAAGTGGCAACGATACGTCCCATTGTTGAGGGACATCCCGGACATGATATACGCTTTTACAACGTATTGGAGCAGGCAAAAGCAAAAGGACAATCGATCCGTGAGGTATTCGACGATCCGTTTTGGTATTTCAAACACGCCTTGATCGATAAAGCACATCTCTGTGATACAATCTTCGCAGTCGGGGATCTGGTCGTGGATGAGCTGCGATTCTTGGCAAAGCCGTTTGAGGAATTCCCAATTAACCTCGTCTACAACGGCATCCCGGCGTTTGAGGTGAGTCTGCAGGAAAAATTAACGTCAAAGGCACTGATCCAAAAATATGCGAAGACGCTTCTCGATTATCGTCCGGATTACGTCTTCACGCATGTAACGCGTCTCGTCAAAAGTAAAGGATTGTGGCGCGATTTACAGGTGCTCATGCATTTGGATGACCTACTCGCTTCCAATGATAGAACAGCCGTATTGTTTATTCTCTCGACAGAAATTGCAACAGGTCGTCCCCACGAAAGTATTCATGAGATGGAGGAAGCGTATGGATGGCCCGTGTATCATAAAATCGGTTATCCCGATCTTGTTGGCGCGGAAATTGAACTCAACAACGGCGTTTCTGCATTCAATCTGCAGTCTAAGGCGGTCAAAGTCGTTTTCGTCAATCAGTTCGGGTGGAGTCAAGCTGCTTGTGGGAAACGGATGCCGATAGAAATGGAATTTATGGACATCCGCAAGGGGAGTGATGCAGAGTTTGGGCAGTCGATTTACGAGCCGTTCGGAATTGCGCAGGTAGAACCGCTGAGTTTCGGTGCGATCTGCGTCGTTAGCAATGTCTGTGGGTGTTGCGGTTTCATTCAGCGTGCGACCGATAACCGTGATGTCCCAAATATCGTTATTGCCGACTATACGCAGCTGAATATCCCTCCGAAGTCATTGGAAGATGTAATTCATATCGGTTTGGCGGAACGGAACGCCATTGAAATGGAGAATAGCAGAGACATCGCAGCGAAACTCTTGGGACGCTTACCTCGCAAACCTCGTGATGTAGAGGATATGCTTCGAGAAGGTTACGATATTGCTTCCCGCATGAGTTGGGAAGTCGTCGTTAAGGATTATTTCTTGCCCGGATTGAAAAGGGCACTTTAAGGAGAAAAATTCAATGTCAAATCAAACCGCTATGGAAGCACCGGTGCCAATGACCCCTGAACAAAAATTTTTCTTCGATCTTCGCGGCTGGATTCTGTTGCCGTCGGTATTATCGGAGCCAGAAATCGAAGAGATGAAAGCAGAGGTCTATGATGGGGCAAGACAGAGTTATCAAGGTGCGCTCCAAACGCTACTCGACCATCCCGCGATCGTAGGCATCTTGAACGAAATTCTGTCCGAAGATCCGTTTGTGCACGACGATTGTTATGGGTTTCGATGTGAAGGATCATTCACGACTGTGAGACCCCCCGGTTGGGGTGTGTCGGAACGTGGCGATAACGGTCTACCGCACGTCGTGCGTCCGCCGCAACAGGCAAACGCGATGCGGTATCAGGTCGCTGGAGGAAAGATTTTCGCAGGACTGACGCGTGTTGTGTGGGAACTTGAGGAGGTCAAGTCGGGACAAGGTGCCACCTCTTTTCTTAGCGGTTCACACAAAGCACACTTCAATTACGGAGGTCCCGACCCATATCGTCCAAATATCGGTGAGTCGCCGTGGGAAGCGAATATGCGCGAAATGATGGACGACTATAGTTGTCCACCCGGTTCCGTCGTTATCTTCACCGAGAGTCTCGTCCATGCAGCGAATGATTGGACGAATCCATCGAACCCTCGGTGTGCTGTCTTCAATTGTTACAACTCCATCTGGGCACAATGGCATCGACTCAACCTGAGCCATGAAATCATTGAAACCATGCCACCGAGGCGACAGTCATTGTTCCGAGGCACATGGGCAATTGGCGGCGGTCCCAGTGGAAACCGTGCATATTCGTTGGATAATAACACTACGTAGTCAAGGCACCCAAACCTAAAGGGTTGGGAAACCTGTGCTTCGTAGCAGTTCGCGTTTTCGAGAAAACGTCTTACATCTGCTCCACAGAGGGACCCAAGGCAGCCCTCAAGATGTTCATTGCAGCGTTTACGTCTCGGTCGTGGTGGGAACCACAGGCGGGGAAACCTGTCCATTGCCTATCAGAAAGAGGAAGATTTTCGTTATGATGTCCGCACTCCGAACAAGGCTTTGTTGTCGGGG
Organism: Candidatus Poribacteria bacterium; assembly: GCA_021295715.1. Classification (NCBI taxonomy): domain Bacteria; phylum Candidatus Poribacteria; species Candidatus Poribacteria bacterium. The sequence continues at coordinate 21,666 of JAGWBV010000059.1, forward strand.
TCCACTGTCCGATTTGTAGGAACGCACGCTTATGTTTGAAACACTTGAACTTCAGTATCTCAACAAACTGGTAGAAGGCGAGGTCAGAGGCTTTGCGTCCCCAAAGCCGTTTCATACCCTCAAGATTGAGTGTCTCGACCACAGTGGTATCAAACCGTCGGCAGAGGTCCGTCGCACGTTTGTAGTGCCAGTCTTTGCGTTGATTGGCTATCTTGCGATAGAGACGGGCGAGTTCGCCGACAGCACGCCACCAATTGTGAGAACCTTTGACCTTACGAGAAACGCTTTTATTGAGTTTCCGAAGTTCGGTTAAGGACTGTTTTAAGGGTTGCGGATGTTCGATTTTCTCGCCAGGTATTCAGGGTCAGATACGTCTCGAGCCCGAAATCTATCCCTACGCTCTCACCTGTAGCAAGATAGGGTTCCGTCGAGGAGTCGTCAGTTACAACATACAACCAAAATGTGCCAACTGCGTCGCGAAGGATTTGGATATAGCGGACAGTTCCATTCCATTCGCGATGTTGGTGAAAAGAAAACCAGCGTTTGTTGAATTTCAGGGAGTGCGAGGACTCATCCCACGCCTTAAACGAAATGCGGACACGTCCTTCTTCAAGCTGATAGGCAGACTGGAACTTAGCAGAACGATAGCGGTCTTTGCGCTTAAACTTCGGCAGTCCGCCAAGACCGTCAAAAAATCGGTCGTATGTGATGTGGATACGGACGATCACTTCGTCAAGTGTATCACGCGGGATCCATGTCCAATGTTGCTTGGTACGTTGGAGCA